>JBIKWQ010000070.1:0-17896 GCA_044356215.1 Bdellovibrionota bacterium
TCGATGTAGAATTTATTCTAAGATAGTTCTACAGGCTCAAGGGAAGAGGAAACCACAGAGGAACACAGAGGGGGGAATATAATTTAATCGTGGCCTGGCTGACTCTTTGGGTTATAACCTCTGTGATACTCTGTGTACCTCTGTGGTTTTCTCCCTATCCGTAACAGCTAGAATGGAAACACAGAGGAACACAGAGGATCACAGAGGCTAGGATTAAAGGAGCATCTTTCGGAGCGCGGCGCTCCCGCGCCGCTTAGTGTGGGCTTGCCCGAGGCATGGTTATCGCTATTCCCCTGTAACAGCTATTCATCGCTCCGTGGCCCCCTTACCTAAAAATAGCTTATTTGATGTAAACTTTATTTAGGGAAGGCCGGCAAAACCTACCCGTAGCGAGAAAGTGGAGGTTGAGTTGATATTCGATTTTCGAGATGGGAAAAAACCGCACCGGACTGCGCCAAGGCTACGTCCGGTCCTACATTATCTCGCCGGCCGTAGCTTTAGCGAAGGTCGGAAGTGTATCCGCTGTGATACATTGAGGATTTTTTTCCATCTCGAAAACTCGAAGAGCGGCTCAAGATCCGCTTTCGCAGTAGGGAGGGGTTTTGCCGGCCTTCCCTGGGAGAAAGAAGCTCTGAAGCCCCGCGAATAACACACCCCCTGCGGCTGCTAAAAGAGGGGGGACATGCCGCACGCCCTGTACTTTGAATATCGTCCCAACACTTGAGAGAACGCTTGAGATAATAGCGAATGCGATAAAGCTGGAGCGGTTTGATGTTGATGGGGTGGGGTGGGGCATTGGTTGAAGAAGCTAGCTCCAGACAATTAGTTTGACAAGACCCTCGCACCTCTCTACATTGTTACTATGAATACAGCGATGACTACATCTCCATTATCGCGCCGCACCCCCCAACGGGGTAACTAAACTCCTTTTTCTTCGCCCGAATCGGGTACATTTTCAAGTTATTATAATTTCGGTGCATCATGCGTCAGTCGCAACTATTTGGAAAATCAACAAGAGCAGTCTCCAGTGAAGTTAAGTCCAAGGGTCTTGAATACCTTATCCGCGGAGGCTTTATCCGCGAGTCGTCCTCGGGTCGTTTCTACCTACTCCCGCTTGGGCTACGGGTTCAAGAGCGTATCTGCGCGATTGTAGAGGACGAAATGAACCGCGTCGGAGCGCAGAGGATGTTAGCTCCGGTGCTTCATCCGATCGAGCTCTGGGAGGAGACGAATCGCACATCAAGTGTCTCGTTTGAGTTAATGAGGGTCAGAGATCGTAGTGAGCGGAGTTTTGTTCTGGGAGGTACAGCAGAGGAGATGCTTGTTGCTTTGGTAAGGCAGTTCGCCATATCAGCGAAGGATCTTCCGTTTTGCCTCTACCAGTTCTCAACTAAGTTTCGTGATGAGTTGCGCGCGAGGGGAGGGATGCTGCGCGCGCGCGAGTTTCTGATGAAGGATGGATATTCGTTTCACGCTTCAAAGGAGGACTTCGAGCGCTTTTACCGAGAGGTTTCTGAGAGTTATCTTCGGATATTTAAGCGGCTTGATTTATCAGTGCGGATCGTTGAGTCAGATAACGGCTATATGGGAGGCGATTATTGCCACGAGTTTGTCGTTGATCATCACTTAGGAGAGAGTCGGTATTTCGTAAGTCACGATGCAACCAGAGCCATTCACGAAGACCTCGTGAGCAAAATGGGAGAGGCTGAGAGATCCGGACTCACCGAACGTGCTGGTATCGAGGTGGGGAATATCTTTCAGTTGGGTACTTGGTACTCCGACCGGATGAAGGGAGCTGAGTTTATCGGCTCTGATGGAAAGAGCCACCGGTACTATATGGGGTGTTACGGGATCGGTATAGGTCGGACCCTATCAACGATCGCTGAGCTCTATAGTGATGATCGTGGGTTAAGGTGGCCGAAGGGAAGTTCTCCTTTTTCGCTTCATCTGATCGCTCTCGGAAGCGATGATGAAGTGAAAGATGCGGCGGATAGGCTTTACCGTGAACTCTCTCAAAGTGGCGTGAGCGTTTTATATGATGACAGAGAGCTATCAGCTGGAGTTAAATTCGGGGATGCAGATCTGATCGGAATCTACGAGAGGGTAATAGTGTCGAGACGCTTAATAGATCAAGGCGTTGTAGAGCTGCTTAATCGCTTTACTGGAGTGAGTCGTAAGGTGAGTGATCGCGAGGTGATTGGTGCTCACATCAAAGTTCGGGATATTAATGAAAAAACAGATATCTGACATCATTCTTGCCTCCATATTGGTCGTAGTTACAGCCTACTTTTCCGTCTCGGTGGTGAATTTCCATATTCCTCCGTTTGAAGACGCGGCGATGCTTATGCGGTACGCTGATCACCTCGCGCACGGGAAAGGTATCGTCTGGAATATTGGAGAGGCGCCTCTGGATGGCGCTACCGACTTCCTCTTCATGATAATCCTAGCACTAGTTCAGCAGCTCGGATTCTCGGTAGAAGCTGCTGTTCGTATAGTTACAATATCCTCTCATTTCGCGACGGTGCTACTCATTTATTTTGGTATGCGACGTATCCAGTTGGCGGGGTTGCTCCCCGCTTTCATGAGCGCGCTTTACTTTGCGGTAGGGCCAGGCTTGTTTCTCTCTGCGGCGTACTTTGGAACTCCTTTTTTCGCCCTTTGTGTCGTGTTTGCTTGGCTACTTGCGCAAAAGCTTTTTCTTGCGGGCAACCGGAGCGGTTATTGGTATCTCTGTTTCTCTTTGGCGTGTTTGACGGCCGGTCTAGTAAGGCCCGAGGGCAATTTAATTTCCGGCTTTATGCTTGCGGCGCTTGCTATCCTGATACCTCGCCAGCAGTTCTTTCGGCTAGCTTATGTCTTTTCTGGCGTATTCTTGTTGTTAGGAGGCGCATACTTCTTATGGCGCTGGTACCACTTTGGACATCCTCTGCCCAATCCATTCTACAAGAAGGGGGGCGGCGGAATCTACGCGCTCTCTCTTAAGACGTCCGTTTTAAACAGCCTCTCCCTGGGTCTACCATTTATCCCGATGGCGCTACTCGCTGCTCGTAGCAAGAAGACCCTGATTATGGGAGTAGCGTTTCTGATTCCAATCTTAGGGACCACCTGTATGTGGGTATTCCTGTCAGATGAGATGAATTTCGGCGGGCGTTTTCAGTATCCGCTTCTTGGTCTTTACATTTTATCTTGGTACCCTTTGGTCCGCGATCTCTTAAATGAAGTTGATTTGCCGAGGTTTGTGTATTCGAGTCCTATTGGTAAGTATCTTGCGGTTGCGGTGGTTTCATTAGCACTAGGTTTCATCTTATTAATGCAGGCGCGAAATTCCAGTCGAATAACTTACGCCCGTGATGGGCGGTACGATCTGGGTATTATGCTCAGTCGATTCGCGGATCGCGGCTATACTATAGCGACCACAGAGGCAGGATTGCTTCCTCTTTATTCTCGCTGGCGTTCTATCGACACGTGGGGCTTAAATGATAAGTGGATCGCTCACAATGGTGGCGTGACCGATGAATATTTGCGCCAACAGAAGCCGGACCTTATTGTTTGGCATGAGTATTTCTCGTCGAATCATCCACCAAAAGATGATAAGAGTGAGGATCCTTGGTTTAAGCAGGTGATGACCTTAAAGCGCTACGCTGAGGATTATGGTTTTACGTTGGCGGCAGTCTACGGGAGAAATCCAGGGGATACACACTACTACTATGTTCGTTCTGATATGCCAGATCATAATGAAATAGTGCAGGCGATTAGATCTACGCCGTATTATTGGTTTGCAGATGGTGGGTTGTGTACTAATTATGCGAGCTAGCTAGTGCTGCATCTTTGCTATTAGGAAACGCATAAAGCAGGGATTAGCTGATTTTCAACACGGCCTATAGATACCTTATCACCGTCTTACCGATCGTGTTACCGCTCTCCTGAAGTTTGTGGGCCTCATAAATAGCTGCCGGTGTTAGGCCATCCAGAACTGTATTGACAGTCGACCGCAGAGCTTTGGAATCAATTAGTTTGGCGATTTCGGCTAACATCTGACCCTGAGACTCTATATTAGAGCCATACAACCCCTTACTAAAAATTAGTTCAGGATGAACGCCGATTGATTTGCTCTTAAATGGCATAACATCAAAAGCGAGCGGATCATCGATAAATCCCAGCCGCCCACCTACAGAGATAAGCTCAGGAAAAATATCATGGTATGTGTCTGTATGAGTTGTAGAGAATACATAATCAAATTGAGGGAGCTTCTGTCTTGCCCGCTCGTCAAGCAAGTCGACACGTTCTACAACATGGTGAGCGCCCATTGATATCGTCCAACTCTTAGACTCCTGCCTTCCAGCGGTAGCATAAACTTCAGCATCTGACAGGGCTCGAAGTAACTGTATCGCTACCGATCCAACACCCCCAGCTCCGCCGATGATTAGTATTTGGCCGGCATCCCTACGGGGAACTCTCAACCTCTCAAATAGAGCTTCATAAGCAGTTATAGCAGTTAGTGGCATAGCCGCCGCGGCAGGATAATCGAGGAGCTTTGGCATATGGCTGACTAAGCGGTAGTCAACACATTGGAGAGACGCATTGCTTCCTGGTCGACGGAAATCGCCGGACCAAAACACCTTATCTCCTTGTTTGAATCCAGTTACGTGTGAGCCGACTCCAACTACATCGCCAGCTCCGTCCCATCCAAGAATTACCGGAACCCCTTTGTCAGAGAGCCTCTTTCTTCGTTCCTTGTAATCGACCGGATTAACAGACGCTGACTTGACGTGAATCAGGAGGTCGTTACCCAACGGCACCGGGTCTGGAAGGGAAAACTCTTCAAATGAAGTAGGTGATAGAGTAGTGGATGGAGTTAAGAAACCGATTGCTTTCATGGTGAGTGCCTCATTTATCTGTTCATTAAACATGCACGAGCGATAGTAAGCTTATTCCTACTCACGACGTAACCCCTATCAGTGCGTTAAACCACTGTTCATAGGATCAATAAAGCAAAACATTGACAAACACTCGGTCGATAGTTAAAAATACTGTCATAAACCGACATTAAAAAGGAGATGTCATTATGAAGACCGCTAAATTCACCGCTAAGATTAATGATGGCAAATACGCGCGAGCTATAAGCTCGTCGGCCCGTGCGCTAGTCGCTTCAGTTTTATTGGGAGGCGTTGCTCTGGGATTCACAGCATGCGGAGGAGGGGGTGGTGATGAGGCACAGGTACGTGTGTTCCACGCGTCTCCAGACGCTCCAAATGTTGATGTTCTGATAGATGGCGATAGGGTCTTGGAAAACGTTCCTTATTCAGCGGCTTCTGATTTCATTGGTATCGACGCCGGTGATAGGAGAGTTCAGGTTAATGTAGCCGGTACTGATACCTCAGCTATAGAGACTCACGCGGTATTCGCCAAAGATACTGATTACGTTCTTGTTGCTGTTGATAAGGTGGCTAAGATATCCCCTCTAGTATTTACGGCAGACCGAACAACTCCAGAAAGCGGCTCAGCCCGGGTTCGTGTGCTACATTCAGCGGCAAGTGCTCCGGCAGTAGACGTCTATGTAACAGCGGTAGATGCAGGAATCAGTAATGCTAGGCCGACACTCTCGAATGTGCCGTTTAAAGCTATCTCTGATTACCTGACTATTCCAGCTGGAACTTATGATGTTTTCGTGACGGTCGCTGGAACCAAGAACATCGCCATTCAAGCTAAGGGTCTTGAGATCGCCGACCAGCTAGTTGCTACCGTCGCGGCGCTCGATGCAAAGGGTGGGGGAGCTCCGTTTTCGTTGCAGGTTCTTGACGAGAGATAAAGCTAATTTAACTACTCACCAAAAAAAGGCACCCTCCGTCTGGGGGGTGCCAAGTAAAGAGACGCCTTCTACGTTACTGAGCAAAAGCTCGCGTGAACGAAGTTTTGGCGCATTCTCCTAGCCTACTTAGCTCGAGATACGTACTCATCAGTTCGAGTATCGATCTCAATCTTCTCACCGATTTCTATAAAGGCTGGGATAGAGATCTCATGCCCTGTAGCGAGCTTTCCAAGCTTCATCACTTTACCTGATGTGTCACCCTTTACCGCTGGCTCTGTGTAAACGATCTCGCGAATGATCTTAGTTGGCAGCTCAATTGAAAGTGGATTGCCCTCGTAGAAAACGATCTCGCATTCCATGTCATCTTCGAGGTATTTCAGCGTGTCCTCGAGGAACTCAGCCGAGATCTCGTACTGATTGAAATCGCCATCCATAAATACGTAATTATCTCCATCTTTGTAGGAGTATTTCACCTTGGCACGATCAAGGATTATCTCCTCAAACTTATCGTCGGTCTTATAGATACCCTCTGAGGCGCCGCCAGTGATGAGATTCTTAAACTTGTACTTCATCACGGAAGCGTTTCTGCCTGACTTGCTGAACTCTGCTTTAGTGATAAGAGTCGGATTGCCTTTGAGCATTATTACTGCTCCGGCTCGTAGGTCTTGTGCATTTTTCATCGGTACACCTTAATCTTGCTAAACGTAAATCTACTGTTATTGCTTACGCATGCCATAAGCAACTCGGACTAAACACTCTGGAAGCGCTATGCTGCCGCGACTACTCACGACGTAAAAACGCCACCAATTTGGAGACGAGGTCGCCGTGAGCTGCTAGTTGATCCGCGAAAGACCGAGCCTCAGGCGCTAAATTTGTGACTAGCGCGCACAGGTCAATCTTTTCAGTACCACCTTCATTCCACAAAACGAGTAATTTCTCAAGTGAGGCAAAGCCAGGCAAAGCGATGTTGTCCTTGTAGATAGCTAGAAATGCTCGTAATTTTCGCAAGTGAGCTTCTTTCTCCTGAGGATAAATATTCCAAATAAAAGGGCGTCCCGCCCAAATAGCGCGGACAAAAGAGTCTTCACCTCGAACAAAATTCAACGAGCAGGTCCAAAGCAGTCGGTCAAAGTCCGGTTGCGACAAGAAGGTAAGTTTGTAGATCGGCACCTCGGGGGCTATCGCTGAAATGATCCTTTCCGTCTCCGGCGGGACTCCCTCCGTCAGAAAGACTCGAATTGGCTGATTACACTGTGCGAGACTCTCTGCCAACAGAGAGATGGGGGCTGTTGGATAGCAGAAAAGGGAGACGTCGATAAAATCAGCGGCGATTGCCGGGAGCGAGTGCACTTGTCGCCACAAGTTCTGCTGCGTAAGGTTGAACTGAAAGGCGTCTCGTTGTTTTAGAAGGTCGGCTTCTCGTAACAGTCCGCCTGTATCTGGTGTAAAGCCTGGGAAGAAAAGTGTGCGATCGAGCCCTGTCTGAGGTTCAGGAGATGGAATCGCGTGAAACCGTGGAACCCATGCTTCAGCGCTCAGATACTCAAGGTCGACCCAACGTGTATTCGCATCTTTCATCAGCTCCATGACAAACGTGGGTAGCGAGCAGCCAAAAGTTTCTACAACTACGTCGGCTGGCTTACCGTAAGTAGTCGGCAATAACTCCCCGCTCCAGGAGAGGAACGTAATATCACCTCGGATCTGACTCGGCAGCGCGGGGTCTAATGTTGGAACAAATTTTTTTACTATGTCTAGCCTGTCAACAATAAGTCGAACAGCGAAACCTCTTTCATGCGCGAGTTGACAAGCGAACCGATAGGCGACCCCTATGTCACCAAAATTATCGACTACTTTGCAAAAGATATCAAAAATCGGTTTATCAGGGAGAGATGTGTATTGTTCGACCATATTTGCTTTTATTGGTTCGCGGCAGGTTGTCTCTCATTCAGCATCCCTCTCTCCAAACAGCTCCCTAGTGAGCTCCTTGTCGACTGAGTATTCCGAGAGCCAGATTCCGAAATACGCTTTAGCGAATGAAGGGCTTTGTATTGTCATCAAAGCTGGCTCTTTTTCATTTAACAACAGAGCCATAGTTCCCGAAGAAGGGTCGTATGATATCGAATAGCGATCTCCCTCCTTTACCCCGACGTAGGCATTATTGATCGCCGAGAGGTGAGGCTCTAAAGTCGCGAGATCAAGCCCAGGTGTCTTTTCGAGCACTTCTTGCGAATTCTCCTTAAACTGGTCTGGGCTTAGAGAGCGATGATAGCAGAGCACGAGTTTTTTCCTGCTCTCTCCACGTACCGCATCGCGCGTCTTCGCGGCAGGAGGAGCGTAGAGAGCCCCGGTGTAAACCCGAAACCCCCAATATCGGAATGTGCTTAACCCCCGAAGCTCAAGCTTCTCTCTGCCGAGGCTGATACTAGGAGAGAAACAGCATCCATTCTCGCACTGTGGGGTGTCTGCGGCGGGGGATGCAGTCCTAGGGCCGTCTTCGCATTTGGCTAATAGCGGGAAGATGATACCAAAAATGGCTACAGCTACGCCTCGTTGGATGAGGGTGCAGAGAGAGGGGCGGGGGGTGTTAAGTAGAGTAAGATAAGAAGGGAAAGGATTTTTGAGCATAGGTTACAAAATTCTAGATCAGATCCATGTTTATAAGAAGATCTGTGGGTAACTCGGTTCTTAACTCACCTATCAATAATTTGGGATCCGGTTCACTGATTCCAGAACGTGTCGTAGTAAAGATTGATATAATATGGCGATATGCAATAGTCCGTGCGAGCAAAACTGGCAGGGCTTTTGGCGTAGATCACTAGAGCGTTCTCCAAAAGCCGGGATTTCGATACGGACTTTTGGAAAACGCTATATCAGCCGCAAGCAATATGAACACCCTATTCATTAAGCCCAATATTAACAGAGCTAAGCTTGCACTAACTACAACGGCAGCAATTGCGCTTCTAACGGGGTGCTTTAGCTCTAATTCTGATACAGTGAATCTAAACTCTGCTAAGAATTCTGCCCCTCGTAATATCATTGTTGTCATCGGGGACGGAATGGGCCCACAACAAATTGCACTAGCTGAGCTTTATCATGCCCGTGTGGGTGGCCGCGCAGCTGACGCTCTAAACCGATTTATCACCAGTGCTGCGCAAGGCACACACCTTCCACTCCCGGAAACCGCGCTTGTAAACGACTCGGCCTGCGCCGCTAGTCAACTGGCTGGTGGATGCCGCTGCGATCCACAGGGTATCGGTCTAGATCGTTGGGGCAGGCCCTGCAATACGATATCAAAACGCTCGCAGCGGCTCGGCATGCGCGTGGGACTAGTCTCCGACACACGCCTAAGCCATGCCACTCCTGCAGGATTCGCTGCGCAAGTTAAACACCGCGACCAAGAATACGAGATTGCGGCTCAGATGGTGGGTAGTGAATTTGACCTACTCCTCTCTGGTGGAAGCGAGTACTTCCCGCCGCCGTTACTAAAACAAGCTGCCGACAAAGGCTACCGCATTGTGTCAGATCGCAAGCAACTTAACGACACAGAGAGTCTACCTGTTTTAGGTCTCTTTGCTAAAGGGTACATGTCCGACGCCTTTAGCGAAGGTACCAACGGAGAGCCAACTCTGGTGGATATGACTGATAAAGCGCTAAAGCTACTGGATAATCCTCGTGGTTTCTTTCTAATGATCGAAGCCGGTCAGATTGACACAGCTGCTCATCATAATGATGCCGGTTGGGTGTTACGTGAGATGTTTAGACTCAGCAAAGTCTTAGAGCGCGTGCTTGAGTTCTCCGCTAAGCGTGATGACACATTAGTGATCCTAACAGGCGATCACGAAACCGGCGGCCTAGGCCTCAGCTATCGAACGATCGCGGACCAAAACATCTCAAACACCCACGATTTTCTCACCAAGCAGACCCTGCTCGGTTTGGCTAGACAGAGCGCTCCGCTCCGAACCCACCTTGAAACATACGCTGACGATAACTACGGCTCCCTAAAGAAAGAGATCTCCCGCCTAGGTATTGAACCACTTAGCGCTGATGAACTACGAGAAATCACAACATCAAGCAGGTTAACCACACACCCTAGCGCCGGTGATGATGGCCACCCAGGTGAATTATCCTTTGAGACTAATCGATTTTATCCACACCAAAAGTATCGCACCCCTGCACTACTCGGGCGAGAGATAGGCGCACGCATGGGGGTGGTGTGGGCTACCGGCGGGCATACATCAACACCGGTGCCAATCCTGTGTCAGGGGGCAGGACAGGAGATCTGTAGGGGTTGGTTTACAACGCAGAGCTTCGGTGAGCGGCTGATTGAATTGTCGGAAGAGTAGATATGCTTCCGAACACGAGTCATTCCTCAGGACTCCAGTGGCTAAGCAGAGCGGCGAGGGACGAGCTAGGTTGCGAGAAGTATCATTTTACCTACACTTCACGGGCTCCGTCTCTGTGGAAGCGGAATCTAGAAGTCATCAGGTGCGGGCTCAAAGGAGTCGTAAGAGGGGAGTTCGTCGATAGCTTAGGACGCATCGATGAACTTGGGGATCGGTGGAGGTTCTCTAAAGTCAGCGATTCCGTGAGATTTCATGATGTCTTTTATGGAGTGCTCGTCTTGAATAAAGGCGATGATACGCATCTGAGCATGGCATTTGCCCTCGACCTGAGCTCGGGCCGAAGGTGGGCACTTCCACCTTTGCTAAAGCTACGGCGGACAAGCAAGCGGGGCAATCTCGTAGATTCGCCTTACTTGTCCGCCGTAGTTCCCACAGGGACGAAGGCGGATGCACGCGGCCCAACTGCTCTTTGAGAACTCGCGTCTGTAGTCGCTCTCTTGCATTTCAGGTGGAGAAGGGGAGAGTTTAGCTCGCTCGCCTCGACGTCTACAGGAGTACCTTCCATCTGCCTTGTGCATGAGCTCCTACTCCGTCGAAGGTCCCCGATACAGTTCGTTGAAAATCTCGCGGATGGTAAAGAGCGGAGCAGTTTATGAGATTCAGCGAACTCGGGCAGCTAGAAGCTCTTTAACTTCGGAGTACTTCCGTCTGCTTACTGGTAAACTCTTGCCGTTTGAGAGAAGGCACTCTGTCGCTCCATTTCGCTTTGAAAGTTTTGTCACATGCTCCATCGATACCCAGTGAGATCTGTGAATTTGAATCCCTAAACTGGCTGGAAGCTCGTCAATCGCGTCCTTTAGATTGTATAGAAACATTACCTCAGAGTCTGTGGTGGTTACCCTAAGATAATGAAGCTCAGAGCTAATTGAGATTATGTCCCCTGAAGCCCGCATTGTTAACTCCTGAATAAATCGGCCGGTTTGATCAGTAGTTATAGCGGGACATTGGTCACTATGATCTTGGGGCAGGGGGTGAGTCGTACGGCGCTCCTTAGAGAAATCCAATTGAAGAATCCAGGGAGCGTTGAGAGCTAACCAGGTGATTGTAACGGGCACCACCACTCCTGAGGCTTCATCCAATAACCCAGCTATAATTCCGCCTCCTGCAGTGTCGTCGGGAATCCCGAACAGAAGGTCAAGCGAAAACGCGAGCGGCACAAAGAGCGAGGCCGCCACCACTCCACCTATCGCTGTTTGTATCCAAGGGGAGTTGACGCTCCTAAAGTTAGAGTAACGTGATATAAAATGCTGCGTCGCGATCAGTAGAGGGATCAGGATCGAGATCTGAATAGTCCAGAAAACCAGTCCTCTTCCGAATCCTAGCCCAGCAGCTCCTGCTGGCTCCATCCACGCGAAAACTATAATCAGCGCGATAGAGCTGAATATAAAGTATTTCTCAACAGATACGGTTGTTGAGTCAAGCCAATTTGCTGTCTGATTTCGAGCCCCGCTCATTTCCACAGAATACCACCGATGGAAATAGTTTGCCACTCGTGCATTTCAATGACCGCTGATGCATCAACTGATTGTTCATAATGAAGCTAATAGCTAGATTCGCCTCGTAAAAAGCCTACGGGCTTGCTTTTAAATGGAGAATTACAACAGATGAAAAAGAAGGATATTTTTAGGGAGGTTATGTGCCTGAGCTTTCTAGCTGGGGCGGTGGCGATGGCGCCCGGCTTTTTAGATAACGCATCAGCCGAGAATGTGGATTATCAGGGGCCCTTCGTTAAACTTCAGGGAGGGTTTAATTTCGCGCTCGACTCGGACTTCGACGGCAGTAGCTCAGCGTCATTTCCCTCTGGTGAGGCTAATTTAGATACAGGTGCCATCGTCGGGTTGGCGGGGGGATATAGGTTTAATAGAAATTTCGACGCTGACCTTGAGTATGTTTATCGGAGTAATGATATCGATCAAATTGAGGGGAGCGAGGGGCGGCTAGTCGCTGATGGGGGCGATCTTGCGTCGGTTGCGATTATGGCGAATGGTCACTACTATTTCGATTTCTCCGATAGTTGGTCGCCATACATCGGTTTAGGAGTGGGATTCCTCCAAGAGATTGATTCTGACGTTGAGTTGGTCGGAATAGCGGACCAAAAAGACCTCGAAGATCAGATCTTCGCGTGGCAAGCGATGATAGGCGCTGAAGTTCCGCTGAATGAGAGCTGGCGCTTCTATGGTGAGGGGCGATTTATGTCCGCGCCAGGACCAGATCTTAGCAACAGTAACGGATCTTACTCGGTTGACTACAACAATCTCTCGCTAGTTTTAGGGATCGGATATCAGTTTTAGAGTGATCTGACGTGACCGTCCGGCTATCTAATTGATGGCTGGCGGTCGCTGGTGAGAAGCACTTTGGTAACTACTCACCGGATTTTTTGCATCGTTGCAGTCATGGCATCGCTGAATCGGCTATTTTAGCACTTTTCTTTGGTGTAGCAGGCGCGGCTACTACGACTGGCTTCGAGGATTTCTATGCATCTTCTTACGCAGCTATTTTGCGGCCATCTACCTCTACTTCGCGCGCTCTTTCTCTGTCGATGACGTGTTCCAGATACCTGTAAAGATCGACAAGTTCAGATGGCTTTGATGTCAGTTTATTAAGAACAAACAACCTGATGTCCTTCTCGGTTGACCAGCTCGCTCCTGTGGGTTTATTTTTCATCCTCTCCCACTTCATAACCGCCGGATGTGTCACGCCAAAGCGCTTCGCAAATTGCTGAAGAGTCATCTCAAAATGCTGTCTAATGAAGCGAACTTCCTCCCCTGTTAAATTGCTGTCCTTTTCGCAAAGCTCCTTTAGTACAACCTCAGCTAGCAAATTATAGTTAATAGCTGGAGTCCATTCTCCTCGCACCTTCACCATAGGAACATTTACAAGTTTGACGGGAAAACCAAACCCTCGATCAATGTGAACTCTCTTGGTTTTGTGATTCATATTATTTACCCACTTCAATCGCCGTAATAATCAGCATGTTGTTATCATCAAACGATACAATCACACGAATATCTCTCCTATCAATCGTTCTTCATCTGATAGCGTAGTTCCATGATCTATATCGCTCTTGATACGTATCTTTGCTTTGCTAGTGTCTGCCGTTTGTCAATACATGTAGAATCTCGGGCCTGGTGATCGCTCTTTGTGTTTGTCGATCTGTGGCATGTCTAGTGTCGTAATACCGCGCATGCTGCACGCAGTACCGGACGCGGTCCAAAATACGTGCGATCTTATCTGCTTTCATTCTTCTAAGGATTGTAACTCAGTTTCAATCCTGACGCAAGTGGAAAAGTTACACCTTAGCTTTGGCAATTAGAGACTGTATCGCTACAGTTCTCGTTAGTAAGCGTCATTTCCTTATGTTAGTATGCTTCTCACTTTCACGGTATATCCCAATCCTTACGGTCTACAAAGGTGGATTCCAAACTTAAGCTAAATGTCTTTTGGAAAGCTATAGAGGCGGTTGTCACGATGGCTGCCTCGTTCCTTCAGCTCGCATTCATCGCGCGGTTGTATCCGTCCACTTTTGTCGGACAGTATCAATTAGCTCTAGCGTGGCTCTTTCTCGTCACTGCTTTCGCGTGCTTCGGAGGGATTGTTATGGTCGCGACGAGAGAGCTCTCTGGTAGTAACGACCCCAACGATGCTAAATCAATTTTCTCTAATGCCCTGACGCTTCAAATAATGATAGGCGTGCCAGTGTGCGTTATTTGCGTCTTTGTTTTCCGCTACTCGCCATGTTTTACCGATCTCGCCATGCCACTGAGCATCGGTACTGTGGCGTTGGTAGGATCTATGATTCTGCAGATGTCTCAAGCTCTTCTGATTAGTCAGGAGAAGATCTCTAGCGTTGTAGTAGCGTCAATTGTCGGCCATCTATTCGCCACCGTAGCGACGATCGTCGCCGCTTTTCAAAATCTCTCAATCGTTACCTTGGGAAGGCCGGCAAAGCCCCTCCCTACTGCGAAAGCGGATCTTGAGCCGCTCTTCGAGTTTTCGAGATGGAAAAAAATCCTCAATGTATCGCAGTGGATACACTTGCGGTTTTTTCCCATCTCGAAAATCGAATATCAACTCAACCTCCACTTTCTCGCTACGGGTAGGTTTTGCCGGCCTTCCTTAGGAAGGAGCTGTGATTTTAATGTGGAATCTGATCAAGTTTTTCGTGGTACAAAGTCACGTGAGGCAGCGAGCCCGCTCGCAGCCCGCCTGTCGACTTGAGCCGCCTACTCCCACCCGCACATCTGCTCCCATACGCCTCAATAATCATGCGAGATCTCTAGCTGACACACGCCTTGAATCTCTGAGTCTAGCCGCGCGACTTGGCCTGGGTGATTGGCACTCATTAACTCTCTGTTGTTAGCATCAAGCTCTCAATGCTCTGCCTATTCTCAGTTAAGATTTGCCTTCACAGATAAATATATTTCATGTAAACTAGTTTTCATGAAAACTTTAAAACTATCCTTTGATCTATCAGACGAACCTGAATTAGTAGAGCTTTTGCGTATGGAATCTGCTCACCGCAAGCTGTCTCAGAAAGGAATTCTTGTTACTGCTTTAAAGGCGTATTTTGCAGACCGGATGGAGAGCCATATGCTTTTAAAGGTCGCGGAGAAAACATTTGCTGAATGGAACAGCGATGCGGATAAGGCATATGACGATCTTTGATATTATTTACGTCCCGTTTCCTTTTACCGACTTATCCTCCGCGAAGAGGCGCCCGTGCATTATTATTGGGAGTTACAAACCAAAATCGTTCAATCAGCACCTTATCGTCGCTATGATTACAAGTAAGGTATCGACTATAAAGTTTCCACACGATATTGAAATTGAAGATCTAAAAGGGGCGGGATTATCAACGAGCTCTGTTATCAGACTTTCAAAGATCGTTACGATTGATTCGGGTATCGTAATAAAGAAATTGGGGCGGCTGGCCAAATCTGAACAGACCAGATTGAAGAGAGAGTTTGCTAAGCTTTTTGAGGAGGTTGTTTAGGGGAGAGCGGGAAAACTACCCCCAGAAACTATCCGATTTATTGGGCCTGTGCGGTGGTATTTTTTATTAGGATTCATCTCTCCGTGGCTCTCCGCGACCTCGATGTATTTCTCCTATTTATTTTAGGAAGGAGCTCTAATTTTTTGGCAACAGCATGAAGCGCTTTGTTTTTTAACGTCGCTACTAGTCATGCCCCAATTTCTTTGCTAGGACTATGAAAATGATATTAGACGCTATTTCGCTCCCTACTCCACCAAATTAACAACCCCCTCAACCCGCCCCGGATAGCCAATTTTTACTAGCTCCACTGAGGCTACCTCAAATGACCATTCGCATTTCAAAGAGTTAGCTAGCACCTCAGAGATTCGCGGCTGAAATCCAATGGTAATATGTGGCGTAAACAAAGATCGCACTAAGGGATGTCCAAAGAGTCTGACATTCTCAAGCTCCGCGTCTCTTAATGAGAGTCCCTCTTCTGAGAGGGCTTTCGCTTCTGATGTTCGATCAAGATAGTTGGCTACACTCAACGCTTTAAGGTGAGCCCCTGTAAGCATCTCGAATCCAGCGCATAGCTGACTACTAGGCCTAGGGCTCCGGATAGAGTTTTCGGGGACGTGCCAGCGGAAGCATTCTCGAATTTAATGCTCATTTGATAATATCACTATCTCCCTCACCCCCAGCCAATCCGCGGGCCGATCTAAATCGCTTTAAATAGATCGATAACAACGACACCGTACTAGGCGTCATCCCTGGGATCCGGGTTACCTGCCCCAAAGAAGCCGGGCGGTGTTTACGGAGCTTCTCGCGCGCTTCGGTTCTTAATTGCTTTATCTCCTCGTATGGAAAATCAGCGGGGATCGGTTCGTCCTCAATCTTCTTAAGCCTCCGCACCTCATCTTCTTGGCGATCTAAGTAACCACTGAATTTGGTCTCGATCTCAAGAGCAGCGCGTAACTCCTCTGATAGCTCCTGCTCCTCATACGGGCAGTGCTCTAAGATATCGCTTAAATTTAACTGTGGGCGCTTTAGTAACTGAGATAGCGAGACGCTATCTTTAAGAGCCGCTGTACCTTTACTCTCAAGCCACTGATTAGTTAACGCGTTAGGCTTTACCCTGGTTTTCGCAAGCCACGTTAACGCGCCATCATAGGCCGCTTGGCGCTGCTCAAATCTCTCTATCTGCGCATCACTTAGTAGCCCTAGCTCTTTCGCTAGAGGACAGAGGCGATTTGTCGCGTTATCCTCGCGCAATATAAGTCTGTACTCAGCCCTTGAGGTGAACATCCGATAAGGCTCATCAACTCCTGTCGATGTTAGATCATCTGTCATCACTCCGATATATCCCTGACCTCGGGTGATTACTAAAGGCTCGCGATCTAAAACCCTGTGCGCGGCGTTTACTCCCGCGATCAAGCCCTGCGCCGCGGCCTCCTCGTAGCCACTTGTTCCATTTATCTGCCCAGCGAGAAAGAGTCCGTCGATGTCCTTTGTCTCGTAGGTAGGCGCTAGATGCCTAGGATCAACGAAATCGTACTCAACCGCGTATCCAGGGGCTAAAAACTCGACTCGCTCTAGGCCAGCGATTGATCTGACAAAGAGCTCCTGCGCGTCGATCGGCAGAGATGTCGAGATCCCATTTGGATAAACGATATCTGACTCAAAACCCTCGGGCTCAAGAAACACAGTGTGTGAAGCCTTGTCCGCGAATCGAAAAACTTTATCCTCAATTGATGGACAGTAGCGCGGGCCGCCGGATTTTATCTGCCCGTTAAACATAGGGCTTCTTTCGCGATTCGTGCGAATGATGTCGTGCGCTCGCTCATTTGTAGCTGTCATCCAGCACGATATCTGCGGCCGATCAATCTTCTCGGTCATAAAGGAAAAGGGTTGCACCGGATTATCACCGGGCTGCTCTACTAGCTTAGAGAAATCGATCGTCGATCTTCTAAGCCTAGGGGGAGTTCCTGTTTTTAACCTACCAAGTGGAAACCCAAGTGATCGCAGAGAATCGCTTAGTGAATTAGAGGCCCGGTCGCCTAGACGCCCACCCTCTGTTTGGCGCTCTCCTGAATGCATCAACCCTTTTAGAAATGTTCCAGTTGTCATAACAACTGAGGTAGCTGGTATAAAACTTCCATCAGCTAGAACAACACCGATGACCTCTCTTCCACGGGTCTCGATCGACGCAACCTCTCCCTCTACTACTTTTAGATTCTTAACCTGCGCTAAATAACTCTGGACCCAGTTCTTATACAGATCGCGATCAGCTTGAGCGCGAGAGGCTCGCGCCGCAGCACCACGGCTTGTGTTTAAGATCCTAAATTGAATTCCTGTGGCATCGATCGCTTGGCCCATTAAACCACCTAGCGCGTCTAGCTCCTTAACTAGGTGCCCCTTCCCCACTCCACCTATTGCTGGATTGCAGGACATCTGTCCGATTCCATCCCGACGCAACGAGACTAGAACCGTTGAAACCCCCAAACGGGCTGACGCATAGGCAGCCTCGATACCGGCATGACCACCACCCACAACCACCGTTTGTTTTATTTGAGCAGGGCTCATAGCTCTCTTCTTCCTAAGTGTAAAAGGTAGATGATACCGGTACTGAAGCTGCTTCTCAAGGGATGCATAGATATCTTAGGGCATCGCAGTTCTTTATCACCACAGAGGACGCAGAGGACACAGAGAACG
>JBIKWQ010000010.1:0-59661 GCA_044356215.1 Bdellovibrionota bacterium
TGAATTTTTCGGAGCGCAACCCTGGCACCGTCAGGGTGAGCACCGAAAATTCAAAAGCCAAAGTGATTTTGAGCAGATGCGCCGTTTTCAGACCCGCAACTGCTCTTTTTAGGTTGAAAAATACCCGCTAAGCACTGTGAACCACAAAACCACCGGCGACACTATCGTTTCACTAAATTTACCCCCTGGGGATCTCCCGGGCGGAGCGCCGTCGTCCGGTTTGACCCCAATTAGGCGCTTCTCCATTTTGAGTCGGTTTAAGTGGTGGATGGCCCTCCCGCTCCTCGTAATCGGCACCGCTTCAATAGTAGGCCTCGGCTACGAACTTAAAACATCAAATCTGCAGTCGCGTTACCTAACCAAATTAGCTAAGGGCGCCACCTTCAGTATGGCTCCCGGCTCGACCGATAAGGCATGGTTCCCAAGTTACGGCCCTTACGATGAGCGCCTCGGGTACACTCGGATACCCAAAACAGTTCAACACCTCCTGAAAAACGACTTCACTGTAACTGCTCAGGCTCGCCAGTCAGAGGAGCTTCTCAAACTAACAGCCAAGGGGCTCTACCCTCCTTATGCTGAGAAAACCAAAGCTGGTCTTACGATCTTAGACCGCAACAACACAACGATCTACTCTTCCTACCGGCCCCAGGAGATGTACGAGTCCTTTGACGCCATCCCCGCCCCGGTTATTCAATCGCTTCTCTACATCGAGAACCGCGAGATCCTTAATCAACGCTTCCCATACAAGAACCCCGCTGTAGAGTGGGATCGTTTCGGATTGGCGATCTTGGAGAAGGTTAAGCAGATATTCGTACCTAATTTAAACGCTCCAGGTGGAAGCACTATCGCCACTCAGTTAGAGAAGTACCGCCACTCAAACGAAGGGCGCACCAGCGGGATCACCGATAAGCTGAGGCAGATGACCTCGGCCAGTCTTCGTTCTTACATGTACGGCAGGAACACCTTAGAGACCCGTAAATTAATCACGATGAATTATATAAACTCCATACCTCTCGCCGCTCTGAAGGGATATGGAGAGGTCAATGGATTAGGTGATGGATTAAGCGCCTGGTACGGGGTTGATTTTGATTCGGTAAATCAAAAGCTCCGCGCTCTATCAACGCTATCTTCTGACGCTGATATGACCCCGTTCGCTGAAGCATATAAGCAGGTGCTAAGCCTATTTATAGCTCACAGAAGGCCTAGCTTTTACTTAATTGCCGGACTGAAAGAGTTGAACGCTCTCACCAATACATATCTTGATCTTTTAGCGGCTGAGGGGATTATCTCATCTTCTCTGCGCGACGCGGCTAAACAGGTACAGCTAGAACTACGTAAAGCCGCTCCTAAATCACAATCTATCTCTTTTGTGCAACGGAAAGCCGCTAACGCGATACGCACAAGACTCTTATCTCTGCTGAAATATCCACAACTCTACGACCTGGACCAAGTGGATCTTACGGTAAAGAGCACTATGGATAACGACGCGAATGAGCGCGTTACGGATATATTGCGCGGAATAAAAGATCAAAAGAGCGTGAAAGAGCTTGGGCTTGGTGGTTCGCGTAATCTAGCGAAGGGAGATCCGAGTAAGGTTATCTACAGCTTGACCTTATTTGAGCGGGTTGGAAACGCAAACGTATTAAGGGTTCAAACTGATAACTTCGACAATCCATTTAATGTTAATGAAGGAGCTCGCTTGGATCTCGGCTCCACAGCGAAGCTCCGCACATTAACCACCTATCTTGTAATCGTAGGTGAGGCATTTGATCGTTACTCCGGCAAAAGCAAATCTGAACTAGCCAGAGCGATCGATAATGATCTCGATCCGATCTCTGACTTTATCGCGAAAACATGTTCGCTGAATCCTGGAATAACGATCGACCAGATGTTGGAACTGGCCCTTGATAGACGCTATTCAGCCAGTCCGTATGAAAGCTTCTTTACCGGGGGTGGATTACATACATTTGAGAACTTTAGAAAAGAAGATAACGGCGGAAAGCCTACTATACGCCAAGCGATTACTCATTCGGTGAATCTACCTTTTGTGCGCCTCATGAGAGATATCTCGCGCTATTATCAGAATCGTCTGGGAATAAAGCTAGGTGGCGCTAAAAATATTGATCGGCAGAGCCCAATCAGACAGCAGTTCCTGGAGAAATTCGTCGACCAAGAGGGTAGCTATTTCACAAGGCGCTTCTATGAGAAGTATCACGGCAAGTTGCGACAAGATTTATTACCGACGTTAGTTACCAACTCTCGCGCCTCTGCGCGACACGCCGCTGTGATGTACCGATTTATCAGGCCAGACGGCACTCGCGATGAATTCGCTAGCTTTTTAAACGAGGCGGCACCTCAATCTCAGCTACCACCTGAGACGCTTAACAAATGGTACGATGAGTTCGCGCCTGGGAAATTCGATCTTAATGACCAAGCATACCTAGCGCGGGTACATCCGCTAGAGCTCTGGCTAGTGAAACACATGCAAGACAACGGTGACGAGGGAATTGAGAAGATCTTGGAAGCTAGCAAGGATGAGAGAAAACTAGTTTACCGGTGGCTCTTTAAAACCCCGAACGCCCGAGCGCAAGATATTCGCATCAGGGCTCTAATTGAGAACGAATCGTTTAATGAGATTCATAAACAGTGGCGCCAGATGGGATATCCATTTAACTCGATGGTTCCATCACTCGCCTCGGCTCTAGGGAGCTCCGGAGACCGCCCGATCGCTTTAGCGGAGTTAGTGGGGATTATTCTAAACGACGGAGTACGTTATCCATCAGTGCGATTAGATCAATTACATTTCGCCGGAGAGACACCGTATGAAGTTATCTTAAGACGCGCCGAGAATGAATCTGGCGAGCAGGTGCTCAAGCCTGAAGTAGCGCGGGCTCTAAAGGGAGCTATGAGCTTGGTTGTATCCCAGGGAACCGCGAGAAGGGTGCACCAAGCGTATAGACGTCCATCAGATGGTCAGCCCTATGTGATTGGTGGCAAAACGGGTACAGGCGACCACCGTCACGAGACTTATGGCCCAGGGGGTCAGGTGCTCTCATCAAAAGTAGTTAACCGGACAGCGACTTTTGCCTTTTATCTAGGAGATCGTTTCTTTGGGGTGATCTCAGCTCACGTTCCCGGTCCTGAGGCCGCCAATTTTGACTTTACCAGCGCCCTAGCGGCGGAGCTGCTAAAGATTCTGGCGCCATCGCTTGAGCCGATGATAGAGCGCTCCGGAGCGGCCCTATCACCTTTCCCGGCTAAGCCAGATATCAAGGGCTCTAAAACGGCTTCTATAGCCCCACCAGAACACCCCAACGCAGCTACAGGCCTGATAAGCAGCCCCACCTCCCTGGCCGCTCCAAGGAGCAGCAGAAGGGCTATGGTTCTGGCACCTCCTGAGTAGATATAGTAACCGATATTGTAATTAATGGCCCCCCGTGGTAACTATCCGGGGTCAAAAATTCATGCCCAGGTAGCTCAGTTGGTAGAGCAGCGGACTGAAAATCCGCGTGTCGCTGGTTCGATTCCGGCCCTGGGCACACATCACTCGCTCCATTCCCTCCTCCATAAACTTAAATTTCCAACGCAACTTCCTGACCTCGTGTCACGATTTTAAGATTCGTTTCATTAATAAATTTATTAAGGAGAATCTTAACCATGATCTCAGCAATCGATCCCGCCACTTTAGGCAGCACACTGATAAATCAGGGAGACACAACGTCAATCAGCTCAGGTACCAGTGGCTATGTTACATCATTAGCTAGCGAAGCCACATTTTTAGCTCAAACCGCCTCGGCAGCGACAAGCTCATCGTCAACGCTTAACGAGACGCTAAATAAGTTGGTAACAACTCTGCAAAATCTGGTCTCATCGCTGGGCAAATTGTTTACCGTGACAAACGTAGGCTCTGGAAGCACGACCACAAAGCCCTCCTCTGGGGATCCCTTTAGCTTTCTGAGACCCGTTGATGAGGAGCCAGTGACCATAATTCCGGCTACGCCACGGGAGGTAAAGGGCGGCGTAAGCACCATAGGAGATCTACCGTATGAGGATGATACCACACCGATTAAAGATGAGACTAAAACACCTCCTAAAACCAATAGCAAAGCTCAAACAATCGGCACTGCCCTAAAGAAAAGCAATGGCGAATTCCTGTGGAAACCACAGTCTGAGAAAGATGGAAAACTAGCTATCGTGTTGCCAAAGGCTCTGACGGGTAAGGTAAAGAGCGTAAAGATATTATCGGCTGATAAAACTAAGACTCTCGCTACCGGTAAATTCTCTGGAGTTGGCAACGGCGACCGTGAACACTTCCGCTTCAGCAAAGCTGGAGGGAGTTATCCAGATGGCGCGGTTGTAGTGATAACTCTAGAGGATGGATCTAAACGTAATGTCGTAATAAAAGACTCGGCGGCTAGGTATACTCGGTAGTGGTTGGGGGATGGGGCGCGCCAGAGGCGCGCGCCCCTAGGTCAGGAATAACTATTAGTCCCTACGTATCTAATAGCGCAAGAATCTTACCTCTTACTTCGTCCATTACTCGCTGTGGCGCTTTGATTGAAAACGAAGCGTTACGCTCTCTCCAGTCAAGACTCTTAACTTGATCTGACAAAATTACTCCAGTTACAGAGAGTTGTTCTCCTAAGCGCACCTCAAATGGGTATCCCTTCTCTTGGTTGGTAATCGGACATATAATCGCGAGTCCTACTTTTCCATTATAAGACTTGGGGGAAAGTACAAGTGCGGGCCTCTTCCCCTTTTGCTCTCGCCCTTTTTGAGGATCGAACTCTAAATAAATAATATCTCCACGATCGGGAACATATGCGGCTTTTACTCTTGCTACCATGCTTCCTTGCCTTTTGATGGCCCCACTTTAACTTCGGAATGAATGTTATCTGGTGTTATTTTCTTCAGCATCTCATCAAGAGAGTACTGAATTGGCCGAATAATAATTGAGTCTCCCACAATATCCATCGCTAAAGTCATCCCTTCTTCGAGACCTATTTGCTTTACAAAAGCTTGTGGTATTCGAACACCGAAGCTGTTTCCCCACTTTGAAATAGTCGTTTCCATTGGTAAATCACCTCATCGCTAGTCTGTATATACATTGTATACACTCATACTGGCGCACGCAAGCATTTTTACTGATAGTTATTTCATAAGAATTATCAGACAGTTGCCCTGTTATCGTTGAATAAGGTAAAGATAAGTTTGCCGCCAAAAATCTTTACCACAGAGAGATAGAATTAAATTTACTCACTTCTCTAATTCCCCAGCCCCAACGTCCCACTCAATCACCTTCCACCCATCACCGGCTTCATATTTCAATATACACAGGTGCCCAGTCCTAACCTTTTTTGGCCCGTGGCCTAGAACTCTTGAAAACTCTCGCAAACGGCCGTTGCTGGTAACTAACAAAGCGCACCCACCTAGTCCTGCTTGCTCTTCTAAGACATCACGCGCCTCGCTCTCTAAATCATCGGCGCTGGGCGAGAAAGTCACACCAACTGGCCTAATCCCCTGCTCCTGCCAAAGTTTAAAACTCTCCTCTCCCCAGCGGGCTTTTATCTCTGGATCTGATAGCCCCTCCCACTCGCCATAATCAAGCTCTCGCAATCTATTGTCGATCCGCGCCGAACTCTGCTCGGATTTGGAATCACTAGAAAGCTTAGTCCGAATTATCTCTGCGAATTCCACTGTGCGCTTTAGCGGCCCCGCGATAATCCGCTCAGGAATAAGGTTCGCATGGTTTAAGGCATCTCCCAGCGACTCCGCCTGCTCGCGCCCCTCTTTAGTTAATTCCATGTCGTTCCGCGAGCCGACCATAAAAACCTTTTCGCCCTTATTGAAGGTGTTGCCGTGGCGACAAAGTAACAGAATGCCACTCATATCAGCTCGCCCTCACTCTTTATGATCTGCTCGACTCGCTCAACATCTTGAGGATTGTCGATCGACCAAACTGTTCGACCCTGAAGAGATACCTCAACAACTCTTATAGGCATTCCGTTTTCAAGCGCCCTTAACTGCTCAAGCTGCTCGACTGATTCCAGGGGGCTCTGCGGCAGGGATACGTAATTACCTAGCGCCTCATAGGTGTAAGCATATACCCCTATATGTTGAAATATTGGGCTCTCAGATGTGCTCGGCCACTCTCTCACAAAAGGTATCACGCCTTTAGAAAAATAGAGCGCATTGTGATTAAGATCAAATGCTACCGTTGTACCGGATACTATTCCTTGAGCTTTCATCGCGAGCATCGCGTCGTACTGGACTCTGTTAAGTCTGGTAGCGGGCGTAGCGATCCGCACTGCCGCGTCCCTCTTCATCTCTTTAATAAGCGCCTCTATAATCCACGGTGGCATCAGTACGGCGTCACCCTGCAAATTAACAATTATCGCTGGGGGATCTTTTAAGCTCTGAACCGCCTCCCAGACCCGCTCCGAGCCGTTTTTACAGGAACTTGATGTCATAACAACATCGCCACCAAAAGCAGCTACATGCGCGGCGATCTCTTCGCTATCTGTGGCGACATAAACCGACGAGACTCCCGGCACCGCTCGAGCTAGGTGCCACACTCGCGATATTAAGCTCTGCCCAGCTACCTTCGCCAAAGGCTTTGCCGGAAAACGCGACGATGAATATCGGGCTGGAATAACAACTACTGTATCCATAAGCTTCCTTTAAACATGGCTTTATCCCCACTGTTTTAGTGGTTGCATTTACACTATCCTAGAAGACACGGACAGAGAAGTAAGAGAGATGGTGGAGAAGAAGATCAAAGTATCGTTTCAGGGAACACCAGGCTCCTTTAGTAGCATGGCGGCGCGGGCGATCTACGGAGACCGCTTTGATAGGTTTAGCACAACCAGATTTCGCGACATATTCGAGTTGGTTAAGAGCCAGCAAGTGGACTTCGGAATAGTCCCCATAGAGAACGCGTTAGCCGGCTCGGTACATGAGAATTATGATCTATTATCTGAGTACAACTGCTCAATCGTCGCTGAGACATACATCCCGGTTCAACTACACCTGCTCGCTGCAGACGCTGGGACAGAGATAACAAAGGTCTTCTCACACCCGAAAGCCCTTGAACAGTGCTCAGATTTTCTCGAGAAAAATCCCCGGATTGAGACAGTTATCTGGTCAGATACAGCCGGTGCGGCGGAATACGTCGCTAGGCTAAACCAACCAGGACTGGCGGCTTTAGCTAGTGAGGAGGCCGCTTCACTAAATGGCCTAAAAATTATAGAGCGCGGGGCGCAAAATCATCCAAAGAATGCTACTCGTTTTGTGTCTATCGCTCAGGAGCCCGCTGAGATTTTAAATCCAACTAAGTGCTCACTAATAGTATCTCTAGCGCACAGGCCCGGGAGTTTAAACGCGATGCTTGGGGAGATCGCTAGATTAGATCTCAATCTAACTAAGATTGAATCACGCCCCATCTTGGGCTCTCCGTTTTCTTATCTATTTTTCGTGGATATAGAAGGTACCGAAAGCCAATCAAGCTTAATCAAGCAACTTTCAGAACGAATCACGCGCAACTCAGAAACCCTTAAAATTCTCGGTTTGTATCATAGCTCTCCGCGAGATTTATGATTAATGCGACTATTCACCCAAAAAGTTACCCCTCGACTAGGGTGTGATGAGAAAGAAAGAGTGCCTCGATCAGCTTATTTAGCTATGCAATTGCTGCGACGATCTTTAAATTTATTGGGTATTTATTAATAAACAAAGCCGACTATTGGTAATAAATAGTTACCAAATAGTCGGCTTTAATCTAAGAGAATCTCTGTACAGCCCCGCACGGAGCCCAATCGATTAACGCTTAGAGAACTGTGGACGTTTACGAGCTTTGTGGCGGCCGTACTTCTTACGCTCAACTTCACGCGAATCACGTGTTAGCGCGCCGATCGCCTTAACTGCTGGACGTAGAGCTCCATCGACCTGGCAGAGAACTCGGCCTAGAGCCATCTTAAGAGCTCCTGCCTGGCCGCTCTTTCCGCCGCCTGTAACGTTAGCAAGGATATCGTACTTCTCACCAAGACCTGTCGCTGTGAGCGGGCTCTTAAGAATAAGCTCGAGGCTTACGCGGCCAAAATACTCACCCGTTCCCTGTCCGTTGACTGAGAACTTACCTGTGCCTGGACGGAGATAAACTCTGGCGACTGCCGCCTTTCTACGTCCTACCGCGTGAAAACCACCACCCTTAATCATGACCATTAACTCCTGCTACTACTAATTCTTCTTCTTGTTATTCGTTACAACGCGCGGAGCTGGACACTGCGCTGTGTGCGGGTGCTCGCTTCCACGATAAACCTTTAACTTTCCGTTGAGACGGTGTCCTAGGACTCCCTCTGGCAACATTCCCAAAACAGCTCTCTCGATAGCGCGCTCTGGGTGATCAGCCAACATCTCAGCTCCTGAGACCTCCTTGATACCACCGATGTAGCCAGTCACGTGGTAATACATCTTGGTGCTTGGCTTGTTTCCGGTAAGAACAACCTTGTCGGCGTTTACAACAACTACGAAATCACCACAGTCACAATTCGGAGTAAAGGTTGGCTTGTACTTACCACGAATCAGATTAGCTGCCTCAGTTGCCAAACGACCAACAGGCACGCCTGTCGCGTCGATAACCCACCACTTCGCGCCTTCTCGGCCTGCTTCTGTTGAAAGAAATTCGGTGCTCATAACTACTTACGCCTAAACTCTAATAATCACGGGGCAAAGAGGGTATCATAACTGCCAACTTGGTCAAGATCTGGGTATTATATCGCGGCAAGACACTACAGAATGAACACAAGGGGCTGATATGACTGAACAATAAAATAGCTGCGCACGAACCAGTGACCTTAAGTGACCGCTGGGGTTCCCTTTGCAAGAGCCAACACACCCTCCGCAAACTCAATATATTGCTCTACTGGCACTGAAAGCTGCATCGCCACAGCTATCGCCTCAGACGCTAACACCCTCGCTGTTTCGCAGATGTCGGCGATCCTATCCCTCTTCTCTTCCCCCTCAAAGACGTTCTGCGCGTCGAAAATCAAACTCCTTCCCGCTTCTGCTCGGGTCCAGAGATCAACAAGAAGATCACGGATCCCGGAATTATCGCTAGAAACTCCTCCGAGTAGTTTAATCGCGACAGTCGAACTGATTGATGTCGCCTCAAATAGATCTAGCAACCCGCTAAGCATCGCGTCTTTGCTTGCGATAAATTCGGCGGATTGATCTCTGTTTTTTTGCTTCAAAACAGTTACGGCTTGATTCAAAGGGAACCGAGAGGCTGAAGAATTTCCCGTCACCTCTTTTAAAACATCCGCGTTCATACGATCACGATCATCTCTATTCATCTTCATAACTTTCACTCTTAGTAACTCACCTGCTCACGTCAAGATCCACAAACTGCCTGCTACTACATCGGACTCTCCTCACTATCAGGCTCAGGAGTCGCCTCTGGAATCAAACCGGTTCGTAACATATCGATCTCAAAAGCTTGCTGGTCTTGAGATGACGCGACATAGGCTCTTTCTTCTGGTCGCCTATTCACAACCTCATCTTTGACTCCTTGCCAGTCGTGGCGCCAGAGCCCGAAATGACTCAATTTACGTCTCATTCCATCGTTAATATACTCAGCTAGATCCGTCGATGACACGCCAGTTCCCTCGCCGCTCGGGTAGCGAAATCCAACTCCGTCTAAGGAATATGCGTCTCCCGCTTTTAATATCTGAAATCGTTCCAGGGTATGTTCCTCACGCGGGTCACCCAGAGTGTTATCGTCACTTATCGAATCGTAGCACCCCACGCACGGATTTCTCATAAATCCAGCTAAAGAACCGAGCTGCTCTACCGCTATATCTCTCATAGATTTATAAGCAACCACGTCTAAATTGTCTTCTAACATCACTATAGCTGTGTTGGTATTACCCGGACTCAAACTCGCGTTGTACTGAAATAAATCCTTAGCCTGCAGCACCACCGCAAGAAACTCAGCGCGCAATGTCACATTACGTCTTATCTGGTTTCGAAACTCCTCGGGGCTAATTCCAGCGAAGATATGTTGATCAATCGGCGTAACATTCCATTTGCGCATAGTTGGGCCATTCGAGAGATAAAGGACCAGTTTCAGGTCGCGATTGTCGGTTGAGAGGCGTTTGATAATCTCTTTAAGGTATCCAAAATCGCGGCCAAAAGTGCCATCAATTAATACCCCGATGTACGGCTGCCTGACCCTCGCTCCTAACAACGCCTGCACATTAGCCTCAACAACAGGCCGTGCTTGGGGTTGCATAGCGTAAAGCATTGTATAGCCCCTCGCTTGACCACCAACCCAGCCACGACCCGTAGTCGGAGTGTCGATCGGCGCGACAGCGGCGCCCCCCAACCCACCAGCGCCCCGCGCAACCACTCCAGGGAGTATATCAGTTACCTGACTCCCCTCACCCTGCTCTAGACCGGAAAAGATATTGCGGCCATCACTCGGATCTAAAGGCGGGGGCTCACTAGACCTCTCTGTTTGAGGAGTGGCTACCGCAGCGGGAGTCGGCGTTTGAGCGCTCGGGGCGTTAGTTGGAGCCACGTCATCAGGCAACCCAGAACTACCACTGGCGGCGAGTTGCCGTAGCTCCCTCTCGAATTGATCCGAAGGTCTCGCGAATTTTGTGGGCCTGGAATCCTCCGCAAGGTTTCCATCAACAAAATTAGTAAGGGGCGCGGTCGTTGGGGCCTTAAAGATATCGTTAGTATCGACATTGCCTCGAAGCGTCAGCACACCAGACCGGTCACCGAACCAAAGCGAGGCGAGCCCTGCTATCAATAAAATATAAAAATATATCCTCTTCTTCTGACCTAAGAGCATTAAACCACCAATTCATATTGCCCCTTTATTATGCCACCAAACTAAACCTCAGATGCAAGGTAAAACGTAACTACACACCGGATTTGTTGACTCGCTTGAGCATTTGCTGAGTAGTTACGAAACTAGTTACCTGATCAAGCAACCTCCGAGGATCTGCCATCATCTGGTGATTATCATCAAGAGAAATCAGAGTAGCTTTTGGGTGTGCCGCTACAAACTCGAAACTGTGACTAAACGGCACTACTTCATCTCGCTCTCCGTGAATAACTAAGGTGGGCTTAGTAGTATCAATGTCTAAAGTGGCGAACTGCTTTAACTCATCTATAAAATTAGCATGAACCGACACGATCTTCCCCGTAGCCCCCTCCTCAACTGGGAAGGATCCTTGAGCTCTCCATTTAGCCTCAGCTTCCGCCGAAATAACTGGCGTATCAGCGTGCCAGGGATAGATTACTGGGGCTAGCAAGACGACCCCGATGATCTTTTGGCGAAGCTCCTCAGGCAAAGCACCCAAACTCCGGGTAGCTAAAAACCCTCCAAAGCTGCTGCCTATTATAACAACATTCCCTTTTTTTGCGGCGGTTGTGACCTCGTCTAAAACCACCTTAAACGCGCTAGCCACGGACATCCTCTCCAAGCAAGGGATGGATAAGATGGGGGCCACAAATAGATATCCCAGCGTAGCTAACCCCTCTAAGAAAAGCTTCGCCTTAGGAGATTCAGGGGACGACCCTAGTCCATGGAGGTATATGACTGTTGTTGGCGTCGCTCTATCTTTCACCTGAATATTCCTTTTCCATATACGTCATCTATGGTACACGATTTTAATTAGGGACATCATAGAGCTCTCAACGTAAATACGATCTTATATATTATGAATTCAAGTTTTTGTATCAGCTCCCGGAAGGTTATTACCAACAAGTTATTTTCTTTAGCTAGTAAGACGCTTTTTATCGCCTCTTTAGCTTGTCTCAGTCAGAGCCACGTACGAGCTGACGATTCACAACAGCTCCCCGGAGCTAAACTCGCTGACGAGCTATCCCAGGCATTTGAGCGCGTAGCCGAAAATATCACTCCATCTGTTGTAACGATCTCCACCGAGAGCACCCCTAAGAAAAGTAAAGCTACCAAAGGCGAGGATCCTTTGAGGAAATTTTTTGGCGATGATTTTTTTGACAAGATGGCGCCCACTCCGCAACGAGGTCTGGGAACTGGAGTAATAGTTGACGAACAGGGGCACATACTAACAAACAATCACGTGATAGGTGACAGTAATGAGGTTAGCGTCAGACTCTCGAACGAAAAGAGTGTTAAAGCCAAAGTTGTTGGAACGGATCCGCGATCGGACTTAGCGGTAATAAAAATCAAAGTTAAAGAAGACCTGCCGAAGCCCGCGAAGTTAGGTGATTCAGAGAAGTTAAAGATCGGCGAATGGGTAGTGGCGGCGGGAGCCAGCTTCGGCCTTGATAATACAATTACAGCGGGCATCGTCTCAGCGAAAGGCCGCGCTCTATCAGGAGGATCCCAATACGAGGATTTCATACAGACCGACGCGGCGATCAATCCAGGGAACAGCGGTGGGCCGCTGGTTAACCTTCGCGGCGAAGTCGTTGGGATTAATACAGCGATCGTCTCAAAATCTGGCGGCTACATGGGGATCGGTTTCGCGATACCGATTAACATGGCGAAGCAGGTGCTCGGGAGTTTGATCTCGAATGGAAAAGTAACCCGTGGTTGGTTAGGTGTTGGAATTCAAAATCTTAACGAGGACCTCTCCAAATCGTTTGATTATTCTGAGACAGAGGGGGCTTTAGTTGGTCATGTAGATCCGAAAGGACCAGCGAAGAAGGCTGGTTTAAGACAGGGAGATATTATCGTTCAACTAGGAAAGGATAAGATTAAGAACGTTAATCAATTGAGAAATATGGTGGCGGCGATTAAGCCTGGCACAGCTACTGAGGTAACCATAATCAGAGCTGGAAAGCGTGACACGCTATCGGTAAATATCGGCGAGCTCCCAGCTCAAACACAGGAGGCTGAACCCGAGGAGAATGGCGAGGTTGAGAATCTAGGGCTGACTGTTGAGGAGTTTGATGAAAGCTCTCAGAGACGACCGCGATCGGATAAAACACGTGGAGTAATGATTACTCAGATAGACCCGCAAGGTGTCGCCGCTCGCGCTGAACTTCAACCGGGTGACATCATAGTCAGCATTAACGGCCAGGAGGTTACTACACTAGAGGACTTCCGGGCTGCCACATCGAAAGCCGACCTCAAGAAAGGAGTTCGGTTTGTCGTTGAGAGCCAGGGTATGGAGAGATTCGCGATCATTCGGGAGACACCGGAAGAAACGGATTAAGGATCATAGAGATACGCCTCTTGCCCCCAATCTTGCTCATTTAGACCTGATTAGTGTATTCTTCGACTCTCAGTCCGGGTTGGACGAACGCATCCGACTCAGTGAAATATAAAGGCTAAGATATGCTATCTCTATCATTCAGAAAAAAATTGGCACTATTGTCAGTGTTGGCTTCTGCTATCACATACACGGCTTTCTTGGGTGACGCTTTCGCGCAGTCTAACACATCAAAGAAGGAATGGACGATCGAGGAGATACTTTCAGAGCGCAAATTTAGAGCTGCTGTGAAAAAACCACGATACTGCCAGACTGGAACAGCTTTTAGACCTTGCGTTTGCCATCAAGACGTTCCGTCAGTTGTTCAGTATCGTCCATCAGTAAAAGAATGCGGAGGAGCGGCGGCGATCATTCTCTCAGGTAGATACAAAGACATCTTCAGCGTCGTAGTCCGAGATAGAGAGAACAAGGATCGTTGGCCCCCTCAGGGTATAAGCAACTGCACCGCGTATCAACGCGACGTGCTTGCTCTTCACAAGTGCAGCGCCTTTAAGGCCCAGAAGGTGATCGATGTAGATGACGCTCGCGGAGATGCCTCAGTGCACTGCTTAGGCGCGAGCGGATCCTCAACTCTCTTCAGAAGGGTCGTGCGAATGACCGCTAAGCTGGCTGATGTTCCCAACTCCACAGCTGACCCGTTAGCTCGTTGGTGCCTAGTTAAGCCGACAGAGGCTCTTAATTAGGTAAAGCCAGCATAGCTGAGCATTTACCTTCAAGTCCCTTCAGGGACCTAAGTTAAAACCTCGCACCCCTTCTCTGTAACAACCACAGTGTGTTCCCACTGTGCCGACAGGGAGCCATCCGCTGTGCGCACCGTCCAACCATCAACTTTCGATAATGATGTCTTTGACGTTCCCGCGTTGATCATCGGCTCTATCGTAAACGTCATCCCTGGTTTTATAACCGCGCCGGTTCCACGCCTAGCTGTGTGAATAACCTGCGGGGCCTCATGGAAATCACGCCCCAATCCGTGCCCGGTGTACTCTTTAACGATACCGTAACGCTTTCCTGTAGAATTTATAAATTCCTGTATCGCGGCGCCGATATCGCCGATTCGCTTACCCGGCTTAACTACATCTATTCCGATGGATAGAGCTTTTTTAGCTACCGCGACTAGTTCGCGCGCCTGGTCAGAGCAAGCCTCCTCGCCCCCAACAAAATACATCCTGCTGGAATCGCCGTGGAAACCGTGCTTGTAAGAGGTCACATCAACATTAACGATATCGCCCTTATTTAGAATTGTGAACGGGCTAGGGACTCCGTGACAGATCACCTCATTTGGCGATACACAAACAGACTTAGGAAAACCCTTGTAATTTAGCGGAGCGGGCAAGGCGCCCAGCTCGATCGTGCGCCTGTGAACGAATGAGTTGATCTGCTCCGTGCTCACCCCTGGGCGGATAATATCGCCGACCTCATCTAGGATCGTCGACGTAACTCGGCAAGCCTCACGCATCAGCTCGATCTCTGCGGGAGTTTTAATAATTATTCGCTCTGACACGTCTACTTCCTGAATACCTAGGCTGCCCAATCTGAGATGATAGCAAAATGCTTGTCAGAAACTGGGATCACACTTAACCGTGAGCCCCTTTGCAAAAGGGCTAATCCCTCAAGCTCTCGGTTATTTCTGAGCTCCTCTAACGATACCATTTTAGGGAGTTTCTTTAAAAAAGCCAGGTCTGGGCAGAACCAGCGAGGGTTCTCCTTAGTGGCGGCGGGGTCGAAATACTCCCCATCCTGCTCAAATTGTGTTGGGTCCGGCTTGGCCTCGTTTTTCACTGATGCTATGCCCACCACTCCGGGAGGCTCCGCGTTTGAGTGATAAATCAGGACGATATCCCCCCTCTTCATCTCTCTTAAAAAATTTCTCGCTTGGTAATTACGCACACCGGTCCAAGCTGTAAACTTATCTCGCTGAAGATCGTCGATCGAATATACGTGAGGTTCAGTCTTTACTAACCAATAAGCCATAGCTACTCACAAACCTGAGATGTTTATGGCCGTTGGTCTAACAGTTATTGAGCTAGCTGCCTAGCTACTATCTGCCTAATACCGTCGAAACCGGGTGTCGGCAATTTAACCCGCGCCGACCGACTACCTATCTGCGCTAAAGCGTACGCGTCAGAGAAAGAGAAGAGCTGAAATTTAATCTTTGGCCACTTACGCTTAAAGATCGCGGAAGAGTCCGTATAAGCCAGGTCAAAAGCCCTAAAACCGTAGGTTTCCACAAGATCACCCAAAACGGCTAATCGAGTCGGGGTCTTGTCGAGACGAGTTGGGATCGCGACTCCGTTAAATCTCTCCAAGGTGTGCAAAACTTGATCTAGTGATTGAGCCACTACAAACTTCTCGTCCCCCTTCGCTTCAATCGGGACCTGTAGCTCCCTCAGAAACGCCGAGACATCAGCGGCTGTGGTCGTTTCCGAAAAGAGGCACGAGATAATCACATCGTCACACTTACCAACTCTGCATCTGAGGCTTACCCCAGGTATTACGGTCACGGGAGAACCTTTTGCCGCCATGACCAACTGGTCGATAAAGTCCCCACTATAGAGATCAGTTATCGCGATTACATCCAGCCCCTTTACTTTCGAAAGTCGCACCATTGCCGGGGCTGATTCAATACCATCAATGTTTAGGTACCCCAAAGACGCTGGGCTGTTTACCTTAAGATCGAGAACATAATTACTCTTTCCGCTTCTAGTCTTCTCTATCTTTCCCGCAAGAGATGACGAGCTCTGCTGCTGGTTAAGCGATTTTGGACGTCCCATAAAATCCTCCGTGGTTACTGCGAATCTGTGCTAGATCGAATCCCTTCTTTCAGTTTTCTGCTTTGCGCCTCTACGTTTTCACGATCTGGGGAGCGCGGCCCCTCCTGCGCGGCGCCGATCGACTCAACCGCCTCTCTTAGGATCGACTTCATCGACGCTAGCTGCGTCTCTAAACGACCGATGTCGCCCGCGCTAGCTAACGCTCCTAAGCCAGCAAGAACCTTATCGACCTTCATCATCAGTGTTGAGACACGAGACGCTAAGAGATCGAGCCGTCCCTCTAACAACTGAAGATCTGTGGAGGAGGCGATTCCCATCATCCTGGCTATCGTTTGAGCGCTCACCTCGACTCGAGGATTAGCCGCCGATGCCGCTGATGGCTGCGTCTGCGTCGGTAAAGCTGCCGCGATCTGATCCTGCTGCTTATCTAATAAATCGTCGCTCTTTTGATTAGAGCCGTTTTCACTATCCATCTGTTTCGATCCTCTTTTGTCTAAGTATCTTCTAGAAACCAAATACACCTAGCCGTCTCTAAGTTTAGATGCGGGGCGGTCATGGATTGATTCCTGCTTGTAACTACTCGCCGGATTTCTTTAGGTCGTTTGAGTAGTTATTACTACTCTATCTGGTGCCAGCAAACGGCGTATTATCAATGGGTTAGCATCGCGAAGTCGTTTTTTTTCTATGTCATCAGGTCGACTAAGCCCGTGATCACATCTCATCTTGGTAGCACCTCGAAAAACCCTGGTGTCTCTTAAAGGATATCGCTAACTTATCGATATGAATGCTAGTCGTGAAATAATGTGGAACCTCAACACCCTGCCGAATGTAATTGGCTTGTACGGGTTGTTGCTTGTAAGTTTGGCTATCGGTGTGAACGGAGTCTTAGCTCGCTGCGCTCTCTGGCGCTCCGGCAAGCCAGCCGCTGAATACACCGGCTCGTGGGTGTCGCGGCTCGATGATTTGATTCAGTGCGGACTTTTTCAGAAAAAAGTAGTCCGAGGTAAGAGCGGATCCGCGATGGCGCATCTGTTGGTCTACTTAGGATTCCTGGTTCTAACTTTCACAACCACAATGGTGTTCATTCACCACGACCTAGGTATCGAGATCTATCAGGGCGCGTTTTACCTCTGGCTAACGGTATTAAGCGATGTGTTCGGAGTTCTACTCTTAGGCGGCATTCTCTTCTTCGGTTATCGGCGTCATATCATGCGCGCTGATGGAGCTAGCTTCTCACGGAACGAGGATTACATTCTGATAATGTTAGCTCTAATGGTCGTTCAGGGATACATCCTTGAGGGACTAAGAGTTTACGTGACAAATGATCCATGGGCTCTTTATTCACCGATCGGTTGGGCAGTCGCGCGAGGATCCTGGTTTCTGAGTGAATCGCAGGCGCGCTCAGCGCATTTCTTCACTTGGTGGTTTCACACTCTAACCGTCTATACATTTATCGCTCTCTTCCCGTACACCAAATTCTTCCACATATTCTCAAGCCCACTAAATCTCTTTTTCTCACGAACATCGCGTCCTAAAGGAGCCTTGCCGTTTATCGGTGATATCCAAAATATGATGGAGAGCGGAGAGGAATTCGCTTTAGGCCTTGGAACTATCAAGGACTACACATGGAAGAACCTGCTCGATCTAGACGCCTGCACACAGTGTGGAAGATGCCAAGACGTTTGCCCAGCCTACCTATCTGGCAAGCCGCTCTCTCCAAAATGGATGATCCTTGATACACGCAACCACGCTTACGCGTTGCACGCGACCGGGCAGATCGCGGATTCCAAACTACCTGGACCTGCGGGAACGATCGATATGGAGCTATCCCGAGACGTGTTACTGCCGTTCAACGCCGTACGAACGGAGGACGGAAAGCTCATATCGAGTGGCGCACACCGCGCCAAGAATCCTCTTGTTCAAGAATCGGTACGTTCTCTCGGCTCATCACCTGACGCGAAGATCGCAGGCGATGTGATGGATCCAAATGTATTCTGGACTTGCAATACTTGCATGGCATGCGTCGAGGCCTGCCCTGTTGGGATAAACCATGTCGATCAGATAGTCGGTAATAGACGCCACATGACGATGATGGAGGGACAGATACCTCATGAGGCGCAAGCCACTTTAAGGTCCCTTGAGAGCCGCGGCAATCCTTACGGACCAGCCGAGGATCGCTCTCAGTGGCTTAATGGATTAGGGGTTAAAACATTACAACCAGGTGAAGCGGTTGATTACCTCTATTGGGTTGGGTGTGTGTCCGCATTCGACCCACGCAAACAAAAGATCGCTAAGGCTCTCGTCTCGATTATGCAGAAAGCCGGGCTCTCATTCGGAGTTCTGGGCAATATGGAGGGGTGCACCGGAGATCCTGCTCGCAGATTGGGCGAGGAGAATTTATTTCAGACCTTGGCTAAGCAGAACATCGAGCTTTTAAAATCTGTGTCGTTTAAGGTTTTGGTGGCCAACTGCCCTCACTGCTTTAATACGATTAAGAACGAGTACCCTCAGTTTGGAAATCTAGGGGAAGGGAGATCCCCTGAGATAATCCACCACTCGGCTTTGCTAAAACGTCTTATAGCTGAAGATAAGCTGCCCCTTAAAGAGGGCTCACTAAAGGATGTTACCTTCCATGATCCCTGCTACCTTGGGCGCTATAACGACGAGTATGAGGCCCCACGACAGAGCCTAAAGGCGGTCAAAGGCCTGCGAATTATTGAGATGGAACGCAGCCGCGAGAAGGGCCTCTGCTGCGGAGCGGGCGGAGGGCACTTCTGGATGGATCTAAAGATAGGAGAGCGCGTGAACTCTATCCGCGCGCAAGAGGCTGCCGCGACAGGAGCATCAACAGTCGCTACTGCGTGTCCATTTTGCATGCAGATGATGGAGGACGGTGTTAAAATAACAGATAACGAGAGCAAGCTAGATGTACGAGATATCGCCGAGGTTATCGCTGATAGATTATAAAGGTGGCATCCACTAGCGAATTATTAAGGTATTACCGATATGCTTATCTCCCCTTATTACCGCGATCACGAGCCATTTATAGACTCAGTTACGAAGTTACTCGAACAGGAGCTAGCTCCACACATAACGAAGTGGGAAAAAGCGGGGAGATTTCCTAATGATGTATTTCAGATCCTTGGTCGCAATGGGTATCTGGGGATCCTGCTCTCTGAAGAATTCGGAGGAGTCGGTGGTGATTACAAGATGGCTGGCGCGTGGTGCGAGACTTTTGGAGAGCTGCCATCAGTGGGCTTAACAGTAGCCGTAAACATGCACTCACTTGTCATCAGCCACGGGCTTGAAAAGTTCGGGACCAGCGAAGCTAAGCGGGCGTGGCTTCCTAAGGCCGCCACAGGTGATGCAATCGGCGCTTATGCATTTACAGAGCCAGGAGCAGGTAGCGACTTGGCGCGCATACGAACAGTGGCGACTAAACGCGGATCTCGCTGGTACATTAATGGCTCAAAGACATTTATTACCAACGGCGCACGGGCTGATTTTATCCTAGTTCTAACTAAAACCGATCCTAACGCTGGATACGGCGGCTTCACCACCTTTGTCGTGGACGCCAAGACAAAGGGCTTTAAGGTATCTAAGACCCTAGATAAAGTTGGCTGGCACGCCTCTGATACAGCGGAGTTAACTTTTGAGGATGTGGAGGTCGATGAGAGCGCTATCCTGGGTAAACTAGGAGACGGCTGGGGGCAAGCCGCGGCTAATTTAAATTGGGAGCGATTAATGCTCACTTTAACATCACTTGCTGGGGCGCGGATGTGCTATCAGGCGGCTCTCAAATACTCAAATGAGCGAGAGGCATTTGGCAAGAAGATCTCAAATTTCGGCGCCATTTCACGTTATCTATCTGAGATACGAAGGAAGATACACTTAGGGGAATCTTTATCTCACCACGCCCTGGATCTTCTAATAGCCGGCAAAGATTGTCGGACCTATGTGGCGGCAGCTAAACGTATGGTGTGCGATGATGCAGTATGGATCGCGGATAAAGCTCTACAGATTCATGGTGGCTATGGATATACCACCGAGTTCTCACCAGAGCGCTGGTGGCGCGACCTAAGGCTCATGCCAATTGGTGGCGGAACGAGCGAGATTATGAGCAACATCGTCGCCAAGGAGTTGGGTCGCCCACCTGCTTAACCAACTGCTCAACCGCCTCAAGTGGCGTCTTCTGACGACTGACGCATTCGCGAGCTAAGGACGCTATCATTTCAGCTTTACCACTCAAGGCGCGCCTGGTGATCCACTCGGACGCCATCTGGGTAATCGTTTGTGACACAACTTGCAGGCGCCTGGCGTGTCCTTTCGATGAACTCTCTAACCACGCGACGTGCTGCTTAGCTGCATCGACCACCCCATCGATGCCACGGCACTCCGTAGCGACAGTTTTTACCACCTTTGGTTTCCAATCATCCGAGGAGCTCTCTGCTAAAGAGAGTAATGTTAGAAGATCTTTCTCAAGTGTGAGAGCTCCATCTCGATCCGCTTTATTGATAACGAAGACATCGGCTATCTCCATCAATCCAGCCTTAATAATCTGCACACTATCACCCATTCCTGGAACGAGGACTACTACACAGGTATCCGCCGAACGGACCACATCAACTTCGGCCTGCCCTACTCCCACAGTCTCTAAGAGAATAACGTCAAAGCCCGCGCAATCGAGAACATGAATACTCTCTAAAGTCGCCTTTGCTAAACCACCCAACGAACCGCGGGTCGCCATACTCCGGATAAATATCGATGAATCCTCCGCGGAGCGATTCATCCGGATACGATCGCCTAGTATAGCTCCGCCACTAAATGGACTTGACGGGTCAACAGCTAGAATCGCCACCGACGCCCCGTCGCTTCTATACCTCATCGCGATATGATCAACTAAGGTTGACTTCCCAGCCCCTGGGGCACCAGTGACTCCGATAACATGAGCACGGCCGCTTGGTCGGCGCATCGCGGCCGCGAGGGCGCGCGCCCCGGCCTGGCCGCTTTCTACGCGCGTGATTAGTCGGGCTACAGCGCGATAGTCCCGCGCCAAAGTCCTCTCTTTAAGCTGCTCATCACTGAACTTCATACAGCGATGGTACTTCCTGTCTAGGTGTTACGCCAACTGGATAATTTCATTTAGCAGCTGGTTAATCGTGGTGATTAACCTAGAACTCGCCTGGAATCCTCGTTGCAAGGTAATAATCTTCACGAATTCCGAGGCGATATCGACTGTAGATAGCTCCAAGGTACCTGATTTAATGCTTCCAAGAACACCGGTCTCTGGACGCCCAATTACGGGCGCTCCTGAAGCTGTTGATGAAGTGAGTAGGTTTCCTGTTACACGGCCCAGACCCTCTTGGTTGGAAAATGATGCCATAGCTACCTGCCCTAGCAGACTCTGTTGGCCGTTTGAAAGCAACGCTGTAATTCGACCATCGGAGCCAACACTAATACTCTGAACCGTTCCTACTCCAGTTCCATCCTGAGAGATAGAAAGGATATTAGACGGTGTTGAGAATTGAGTCAGTGGATTGAAAGTGAAATCTACCTCACTAGCGTCAGAGCCGTTACTCCACGCCACTGTCGCGGTGAAGTCAGCCACCCCACTTGTTGGCGGAGGGCTACGTCGCCCGTCACCGCCAAAAGTCATGACAGACTCTCCTATAAAGCGCGGATAGCCGGACACGCCCGTCGCCGGAGGCACCGGAACCGGATCGACGTCTTCGTTGTTAACATACGCGCGAACTGTGTATTGATTGACCCCCGTATGGAAAAAGAACAGCGTCGTTGGGTGACGCTCCCCGAGTGAATCAAAGACATCCACTACAGTTGAGTATTCTGCTACCTGATTTAAATCAGCGTAAGTCACAGTCGGTGGCACAGCCGTTCCCGGAACGGGAATCGAAGCGGCGCTAACCAGGGTCGCTCCAGCATTAACATTTCCGGCGACTGTCACCTCGGTAGTCTCAATCGCGTTCTGCTCAATCGCATTCGCGTTCAAAGGCTCTAGCGCGCCGCTTCCATTCTGCGGAAATCCGAGAACCGCCAGTCCACCAGGATTTACCAAAAAGCCTGAGGCATCGATCTTAAAGTTACCCGCTCGCGAATATAAGCGCTCATCTCCACGCGCTAAAACAAAATAGCCGTTACCACTGATTCCTAAATCTAATGGCCGACCGGTGAACTCTAGAGTTCCCTGATCAAAGAGAGCCGCGACTGACGCTATCGCGGAGCCGGAACCAAACTGTCGCCCTAATACTCCGTCACCCGCTATTAAGCTCTCAAACTCGGCGCGGTTGGTTTTAAATCCAGGAGTATTAGCGTTGGAGATATTATCTCCCGCTACCGCTATCGCGCTACCATGGCTTGCGATTCCGGCTCTGCCGGCGAATAGTCCGTTAACGATACCTGGCACGGTAACCTTCCTTTAAAAAGACTAGCCACCTCAACCAGCGCCTTAAAAGCGCTTAACAGTGACCAGCGCGTCCCTATTAGATACTGCGCGTTAATTTAGATCTTCCATGAGACTGCTCTTCCGTCGGTTATTCCTTTTACCCACGGCACCGCTATCAAACCAACAACTATTAAGCCAATACTACCTCTTTGACCTGATCCATTCCGATCTCACTTCCACCAACAATCAATTTTGGTGTTGGTCCAGGTATGAACCCTGAGACTAGTCCAACCGGTGAGAATGATGGCTCGAATGAACTACCTCCAAATTTAGAATTGGCGGATATCTTTACGCCGTATGTTCCATCGGCTAGCCCCACCTGATTGAGAGATACGATCTGCTTGCCAGCTTTAAGCTCGCCTAGCGACTTCTCTCCGACTACAGCACCCCTTGAGTTGACAAACTGAACCTTCACACCCATCGCGTCACGAGGTAGATCGAGTTGCAGCTGTCCTGCATCACCACTCTTAGCGTTGATTGTGCTACCGTTTAAAATCACGTTACGTCCAAGATATCCCGCCAGAGACCCCATTGTCGCAGCGTCACTCTGTGCTGTTAGTTTCTGATCGATCGATATGAGTTTTTCTACCTGTGTGAACTGCGCTAGTTGTACGGCGAACTCTTTACTGTCTAACGGCGCCTCTGGATCCTGATTTTTAAGCTGCGTCACCAGGAGTGTAAGGAACTCACTCTTACCTAACTGCTCATTCTTGTTTTGAGGAGTCAGCTGGACGCCTTGTGCGAAAGATCCACCTGAAACTCCTCCTGTCCCGCTAGTTGTCATCGTCGCTCACCTAAATACGTTTATGCTATCCAATGGTCTACCATCTCTAACGCCTTAGAGGTCCTAGACTCGCCGCTAGCATTTAGACTCTCAGCAAGTTTGTTGCCAATTGTATTTTCAGCTAGTTGCGCCCTTTCTTGGGGCATGTTGTTCCTCTCATGCTGGAAACTACTGCCGTCAAAGGACCCCTGGCCGGAAGCCATTTCTCCGTTAAATTCATCCGCCGTGATCGAAACGGATACTGAATCAACATCAAGACCCAGCTTTCTAAGAGCTCCCTGAAGCTCGTGGGCATGCTCTCGTAGATTCTGCATAACCTGCTGATTCTCTGGGGATATGCGTGCATGCAGCGCTCCGTCACGGAGACTTACATCTACTTTCACTTTGCCTAAATCAACCGGCTCAAGTCTTAAAGAAAGTGTTTTACCATCACGGCTCCTCGCGGCTTCCTTCAAAGTTGACTCAACACGCTCTAGCATCCTAGTTATCTGAGGCCTAGTGAGAGGCCGACCTCGATTGGCTCCCTCATTCTGGGCGGACTTAGCCTCATTGGCCGCTCCTAATCCCTGAACTGTCTGAGACTGAGGTCGGACTCGTTGAGTATCCGCGCCTTCGTTCAAAGAAGCCCGAATAGTCTCAAAGGTATGTCGTAACATTACTGTCTGGATCGTCTCGCCGCCTGGCTTTGTGGGGCTCTGAAATTCAGGATTGTGATTAAATCCATCGAAGGAAGCCTCCTCATGCTTCACATCCGAGTTCTTTAAAGTCTTTTGAGAATCAGCGGATTTTCTCTCATCAGCGTTGACTCGCCACTCATCTTGAGGTCCGTTTCGCGAGGATACTTCTGCCTTTTGATCTAGTTCCTGTTTTGTCTGAGCTAAACTCGTATCTGAGACAGAATTTTCACGCGCGTTAAGCTCCCTTTCGGCAGATTCCTTACTTTTGCCGGAACCGTCATGCTTTCTAACATTTTCCGCGCCTTGATCACGATCGGTTTGCGCCTGTGTGGTCACCGCGAAGAGATCCGCGTCATCCGCTTGACCCTCGTCTTTATTTTTTTCCTTGTCACTCTTGATAATTCGCCCAATATCCTGATTATTAGACGACGTTGCTACCTGATCGGCCGACGCGTCCTCTTCATCTGTGCATTCGACGATCTCCTGATCGGTCAAGCCTGTGGTATTAGAGTTAACCTGTACCGGACCGTCTGAGTCATCAGCCTCAATCGTTAATGATTCAGTGGATAAACTTACCTCGGTATTATCGATCTTTAAAGCCTGCCCAATGTCGGAAACCTTCTGGATCTCCTCTCCCCCTTGATCCACTACCTGCTCTCGCGTATCAGAGCTATCTTGGGACTCAACCTTGTTCTCTGATCTGTTGTCTTCTTTTCGTTCTCTCGGCTTGTTTAATCCGCCTGCCGTGACACTCAAGCTCTTGTCTTGATTAGAAAGATCATCCGCGGTGACAGGATCTTCGTCACGCTTATTATCGTCACACTGTTTCTCGTCGCGATAATGATCCTCATGTTTCGCCTTTTGAGGAGCCGCTGACTGGGCAAGCGCGAAGCCTAACGCAGATACCTGATCTGGCATCGCCCCAACTGGTCCACTCATCTGAGCCAGCAGAGCGCTAAACTCCTCCGCTAATGACTTAGATTCATTATCATCTTTGATTTCGCCGCTTTCACGAGCGGCATTAATAGCGAAGTGGCTCTGTTGAGCCTCTTCGAAGTGCAGGCGCCTCATCATAAAGATAGATCTCGTCTTATCTTTAACTGGGGGGGCTTATCTTAAGCCTGTTAGGGAGCGTCCTGCACCATCCCACCAGATCGTTTGGACTATCAGGAGCAATTTATCGGCCAAGCAGGGACACAACAGTTAACAACAAGTTAGCCCCGAATAGCCGAATCAAGCTTGCTCCATCATCCCTATTAGCGGCAGTACTTGCCGCTAATACACCAGGCGATAATCCTAAAAACACTTTAGGGAAGGCCGGCAAAATTTTGCCGGCCTTCCTTAGGATTATCTTTTCACTGGCACGACTTTCCCCGTAGCTTTCGACACCCATGCTTCTCCGTTTGTCGTGACTGCCCGCTTGTAGATCTCGCCATCCGCGAGCGCGGCATCGTGTTGCAATCCATCTGTGCTAGCGGAGATTATTGAGGGTTGATCCTTGTCTATCCCATCTATAGTGACCCGCTCATGATCAGAGTAGACGGTTACCCTGGCTGATAACGTCTGGCCATTTCCCGCTGGTACTACCTCTACAGTGGCCTTATTCCTACCAAACATAAATGTAGCGCGATTTATAAAATCCCACTTATCCCCATCGCTCTCCGTCACATGAGGATCGCCCCAAATCCGAGTTGCTCTTCCATCAGGTCCAGTAATCGACCACGCCTGATCGCGCCCCTCGGCGCGCACTGTGAAGCCATCTAGCGTTCTAACAGCTATCATACCTGCGTCACTCTTGGTGACCTCTAAAGCGCCGCGCTGCTGGGTGGCAACCAGCGGGCTAGCACCCGTAGAGCTAGGAACCGCCGGCGCTATACCTCTAAAGCTATTCATCACATTAGTTACTAACGAAACGAGGGAGTTCACCACCACTACCAGGGCATCCACGACTTTACTCATCGATGCCCAGGGATCAGCCGCGGCACTCCGCGACGATGCTACATCATTAATCTTCGCCGACTGAAGCTCTGGAGTTACAAAGCTAGCGGAGGTAACGCTTGAAAGCGGGTTAACTTTGCTCGCCGATCCCGAATCGACGGGAGGAGTCGGCGGCGTTACCTCACCAGGCAACCCCGAGTCAGATGATGGTGAATTTGGATAGCTACTAATCGTTACGGTTCCCGAGTCTACTGGATTCATATTCTGATTCATCTCCTAAATGTTAAAACTGGTACACTGTTAAGCCTAAAAAGTGCTGAGTAGTTACAAGTGACATACTGGTCTAATCGCTTGAAATATCCTCTAAGTTGCTATGTTTCACCTCTTTTGCTTAGCGCACACCGTTCAAGAAAGTACCCATAACACTTTTGGATGGGAGTGTTGTCAGATATCGCGAATACTCAGCAAGAGCATCCGCAATAACGTTAGCTCGTATTGAGGGACGGATTTGTGGTGTAACGCGGGGTAGAGATACTCCTATTGATCCAGCTAGTTAGGTATTTATGGGAAACAATACAGTCACTACCACCTCTACTACTGATCAAAAGTCGGTCGAGCAGGTGGATAAACCTACAAATCCGATGGAGAAGTCCCAGATTACTGGCAGCCCTTTCTCACCAACCGCGATTCAATCAGTGATCTTAGGAGGTGCCGTTTCATTAGGTGATGGGAATGGTATCGGTATCGCTATCATTGAGCAGTTAACTGGTAGCCCCGCGCCACAACTTCAGCAGCCTAACGTCGTATTGGTCCCGATCTATCAAGCAGAAAGAAACCAGCAGTTTAACTCTCAGCTGGCCCCTGCTCCACCGCCAATTCAACAGCCGCCCGCGCAAAATCCGTATCAACCCTTTGCTACCATCCCTAGCGCCAACCAACAAAGCTATCAATCGTTCACACAAGTTCCTCAAAATACTCCAGCGCAGATATCCAGCACCCCAGCGCAAACATCACAGACGACGCGGCAGACAGTTCAGGAATCCAATCGGGATTCCTCATTGAGCCAAGTCGCGATTCCGAGCTCCTTACTTCCCAACCAGATCCAAAGCGCTCTTAGTAATCTATTCCAATCATCTCAGAGAGGTAGTGAGCCTATTCCCGTTCAGCCCCTGAAATTAAACCAGAGTGGTAGCGACACGATTGTGATTAAGACCAATGAGACACGTGCCACCCAGTCGCTCAATGCCGATTCTAGCTCAGCAGGTGTTAAATCAAGTGACAACGAAAGCGTCAAAAAAGACCCCGCGCTCGTGGCACGCGCGGAATCTAGTCCTACTAGCACTCCTCGCGCGATTATACGCCCTGAGGACATCACTATAATCGATAGACCGATAGGCCAAACCGGTGATAACTCCTCAAATCAGGTAACCCCCAAAAATCAGAACATCGATCCGCGTATCACGGTCGCACCTGACATTAACCGTGGCTTAGAGCCAATCCCCCGTGCCGACTTACCGCAAGTAGAGCTAGCCAGATCTATTCCAATCTCGCCAGCGACTCAGCCTAATACCAATATCCAGAGTGAAGTGAATATTCAGCAGAACATCGCGGCTAAGCCCGAGGCGCAGCCTCTATTACCCGTGCCTCCCGCGACTCCTCAGCAGCGCCAGGAACAACAAAGAGATAGTGTTCAGGAGGAATCAAGGCGAAGCATCGAACGCTCCAGAGATATTCAGCAGATAATCGCCACCGAGCGCGATTTATCCGCCGTAACAACGCGCATAATATCGGATATACGCGTCACACCGCCGAATACCCGCCCCGAGCCAATAAACGTGACGATAGAGCGAACCAGAGAGAGCATCCTCGATAAGTTATCGTCGATCCAAGAGCGCATAGAACCGTCTATAAGAGAGCCTAGGCGCCCAATCGAGCAGCAAAGAGACTCGAACTATCACGTCCAGGGAAGGGAAATCCTCGCGCGACCTGTAGAGTTAAGTTCAGCCGAGCGCCGGGAACCAATTGCCGCTAGGCTCGCGGATAGAGCATCCGGGAATAGGCGGATAAGCCACCCTCAGCAAGAGCAGTCAAGGGAAAGCGGCACCCCTAGCGCCGCGGATAAAGCGCGTGTGCGCGTGATCGATTCTTCATCACAGCCTTCAAGTAAAAATGATATCACAGCGAAGGCTCTCCCAGCTAAACATCTAACCGTCGGAGACGACCAGCTACCCCACCTGCTAGATTTTTTAAAGCGATTCTCTCAAAGAAGTGTAAACTTTAAACTGCTAGGCAAAATAGATAACTCGCTTGAGAAGGCGTGCTTAACTGTGGTAACCGGCGCGGCGCTCGGAGTTATCGGAATCGGTTTAACCTATAAAGCGATAAATCTAGCGCTTCTACACACCCTAGGTTTTCTTCGTGATGAGCATGAGGCCGACATCGAGAAAGAAGCCGTTAGTGAAGAGCAAGAACTAATGAAGCAGCTTGAGGAGTTCACCACCACTGAGATTAACTCCGTAGGAGAGCAGGGATTTGTGGTGGATCTCGCCGGCATAGTGCTTAGCGCTAAACTAGGCACACCGATCGCCAACGCGACTGTGAAGTGCGCTGAATTCGGAAGTCGCGAGACAGACACAGAGGGTCGGTTCATCTTTACAAATATCCCGCTTGGAACCCCTTATACCATCACAGTATCTTCGGACGATCTAGCGCTCAAACCACTGATCGTATCTGGCGTATGCGGAGAGCTTGAGTTTCTCCGCATACGAGTTGAGGAGGTGGAATTATAACATGACAAAGCCGCGCAACTTCTCGCTAACCTTCTCAGGTGTAAAGCCAAACTTTTCAGCTAGCACCTCACCAGGAGCTGAAGCGCCGTAGTGATCGATACCGACTGCGAATACATCTCGACCAAGAAGCGAGCTCCAACCAATAGTCGTTCCCGCTTCAACTACCGCGGTCTTTACGCCACGAGGTAACACGCTCTCATGATAGCTCTCTGATTGAGATCGGAAATCCTCTACACACGGCATCGAGACTACCCGAGTCTTAATACCCTTGGCTTCAAGAATCTTAGCCGCGTCTACTGCCGTCGCTACTTCAGAGCCGGTCGCGACCACCACTAAATCAGGCTTAACAACATCACGAACAATATATCCGCCCTTTAGAACATCATCAGGAGAGAATGTCTCAGGGCGCTCAAGAGCCGGGAGATTCTGTCTACTGAATACGAGGGTGCTAGGTCCCTTGGCTCTCTTTAGCGCGGCATAGTAAGACATCGCCACCTCTACTCCATCGGCTGGCCGATAAACGTTTAGGTTCGGTATTACACGCATACTCATGATGTGCTCAATCGGCTCATGCGTTGGACCATCCTCGCCCACCCAAAAACTATCGTGGGTGAAGATATAAAGCGATTGCAGGTGAGAGATCGCTCCCACACGCATCGCTGAACGCATGTAATCCGAGAAAACTAGAAAGGTAGCTGTGTAAGGGATCCAAGCATTAGTGTAAGCAAGCCCATTAGCCAACGAACCCATAGCGTGCTCGCGCACTCCGAAATGGATATTCTTTCCGGCGTAGCCCTCGTGGCCTACGCTACCTCCGCCAGAGATCGCGGTTTTAGTTGACGGATCGAGATCGGCCGAACCGCCAACAAATCCTGGTAAATGCTTGGCGATAACTTGAATAGCTTTACCAGAGAGGTTTCGAGTCGCGTCCTTCTTTGGCTCTTTAAAAGCGGCGAGCAGGTCATCTTTTAACGCGGTGGGTATCGTACGATTGAGCTGCGCATCCAACTGCTTGGCCAGCTCAGGCTGCGTCTTACGCCATGCCGCATACTTATTCTGCCAAGCAGCGTAATCCTGCTGCTTAACCTCTAACCTCGCCGCGACGAAGCTCTTAACATCATCAGGCACTAAGAACTGAGCATCCTCCGGCCACCCTAAATTCTTCTTGGTAGCTTTGACCTCATCTGGTCCAAGCGGAGCTCCGTGAGCTTCGTGAGTATTTTTTTTGTTTGGGCTGCCGAAACCTAAGATTGTCTTGCAACAAATAAGACTAGGCTTTCCTTTCTGCGCCAATGCGCGATCCAAACATTGCGCCACCTCGTGCGTATTGTGGCCATCACAGGACTGCACGTGCCATCCATACGACTCATATCTTTGGGCGACTGATTCCGTAAAGCACAGATCGGTCTCTCCCGCTAATGAGATCTTATTGTCGTCGTAAAGATAAACTAAGTTGTCAAGTTTTAAGTGTCCAGCGAGAGACCCAGCTTCCGCCGCTACTCCCTCCATCAGATCTCCATCGCTAACCAACGCGTAAACCTTGTGATTAAATAGATCCTCTCCGTACCTCGCGGCTAACATCTTGGCCGATAACGCTAATCCCACACTATTGGCGGCGCCCTGCCCTAGAGGTCCAGTAGTACACTCAACTCCGGAAGTCATTCCATACTCAGGATGACCTGGGGTTGTGCTCTCCCACTGTCTAAAGCTCTGAATCTGTGACATCGGGAGATCGTACCCGAATATGTTCAACATCGAATAAAGGACCATACATCCATGACCGGCGGAGAGAACAAACCTATCTCTATTAATCCAGCTCGGATCCTTAGGGTTGCACCTAAGATAATTAGCCCACAGAACCGACGTAAAATCAGCGGCACCAAGTGGCAAACCTGGATGCCCACTGTTGGCTTTCTGAACCGCGTCTATCGAAAGAGTTCTTACTGTATTAGCTAGTCTGGTCAAATTAGTATTATCTGCGCTCATATCATCTCCCTTAAAAAAATTCTTATCTCATTTCCACTTAATCGAACACCCAAGTGGATTAACAAATCGCGGCTCTGGAACTTTGCCCTCTAATACATCAGTGATCGCTTGAGATAGATAATCTATGGTTACCTTAGTCGGATCTCGGGGACTGTCGTTTATGGTCCCGTGATAAACTAGGCGGCGTGAATGATCGAACAGGTAGAATTCCGGAGTGCACGCCGCGTCGAACAGCTTAGCGACCTCCTGCGTCTCATCGTAAAGATATGGATACGGAAGACTCATACTAGCGGCCTTCTCCTGCATCTTCTCGAAGCTATCATCAGGGTATTTAGCGGCGTCATTGCTGCTAATCGCTAAGGTCTTAAGACCATCATTCGCGAAGCGCTTAACGGTCTCAATCAACATCAACTCACTACCTTTTACGTATGGGCAGTGATTGCACAGAAAGGCCACCAAATACGCTTTGGCTCCCTGGAGATAATCAGAGCCCAGAGTTTTGCCATCAACGTTCGCTAATTTGAATTCCGGTATCGGGCTACCAAACGTAAAATTAGAGCTGTCGACATTTCTCTCCACAACATTTCTCCGATGTAAATCAGGACCACAGGCGCGCGCGCCTAAACTTAGTCCCGCGACTACTTAACCAAAGAGGCTCTATGGCGCGAGTGCTGAGCCAAGAACTTGTTAACCTCTTCTGAAAACCATTCTGGATACTCAATCATCGGCGCGTGGCCACAATTCTTAATTGAGACCAGCTTTGAATTAGGTATCAGTTTGTGGAATGTCTCAGCGACATCCATTGATGTAACAACATCGTCCTCTCCCCATAACAACAGGGTTGGAACCTTGATCTGACCGAGCAAATCCTTCAAATTATCTTTCTTGGCGCTGCGGGCGGCGTGAATCAGATTAAGAACTCGCCCACGATCCTCAAGTATCTTCACGATCTCCCCGATCGCCTCCTCTGTGACGAATCGCTGATTAAAGAACACCTTTGTCATGTGCTCGTGAACGAAATCGTATCCTGGTCTAACCGGTAGAGAATCTACTGAATGTTCGTATAAGCCGCTTGTCGCCGTGAGGATCAAGCAATCAACCAACTCTGGAGCCGCTAGGCACAATCTAAGCGCCACATGGCCACCCAGAGAGTTCCCGCAAAGAGTAACCGGCGCGAAACCACGCGAACGCACGAAATACTCTGTATAAAGCGCTAAAGATTTTACCTTAACCTCAGAGCGGTGCCCTGACAGCAGTGGCAAACTTAAAGCTATCGGCTTCGAGTAATTCGCCATCAATGGCTGAACGGTATCCCAATTCGACAGCGCCCCAAACAATCCATGAAGCAAAACGATCTCTGGGCCAGCCTCGCCCATCTCAACCGTCTTAAACTTAGGCTCGAGCTCTTGCTTGAGCCATAACGGATCGTCAGAACCGATCTTCTTTAAGGAGTCTTTAACGAAACTAAATAACTTTTTAGACATGAACCTTCGTGATACGGGAGCCGGATACTATAAACTACGCGGTGCTATATCCTCTCCGCATCCGATCAGCTCACACTGGACGGACGAAATTGGGGATGCTCCGTAACTGTTTAACTCGCTTATCGATACATAGCCTATTAGCTGGTATAGTGTAAATACATCGGCAACTATCTGATTTGCCGACTAAAATATCCTATTTCCCAAGCTTAACAGCACACAGGTAGCTCGCGCCAATGCAAAACGGCGTTTAGACCTGCCCTAACAGAGAACTCACACGTCTATTTCTAGCCGATGAGCATTCTCCTGGATTAGGCGATAGCGATCCGAGGAATCCTTGCCAAGAAGGCTCTCAAGCATCGCTTCTACCTCACTCACCTCTTCGATCGTCACCTGGAGCAGCTTACGGGTACGAGGATTCAGTGTAGTCTCCCACAACGTATCTGGATTCATCTCTCCAAGACCCTTGAATCGAGTGATGTGGACCTTTGCCCTAGCGCCTCGCTCCTTCAGAACGCGCTCCTTCTCCTCGTCTGAGTAAACCCAAACTATATCCTCTCTGGAGCCACTTCCAAATTTAAGACGATACAGCGGAGAGATTCCGATATATAAATTTCCTGCCTCTACAAGCGGCCTCATAAACTTAAAAAAGAACGCCATCAGTAACGCTGAGATATGCATTCCGTCCGCGTCCGCGTCGGTTAGAATAATTACCTTAGAGTAGCGTAGCTTCTCTAAACGGATATCCTTACCCATGCCGCAACCCAAGGCAGACACTAAATCCAACAGCTCCCTATTGTCGTTTAACTTAGCTTGCGTAGTGGCGACCGAGTTTAGGATCTTTCCACGAAGCGGCAAAACCGCCTGAGTGGCGCGATCGCGTCCCTGCTTGGCGCTACCACCCGCTGAGTCTCCCTCTACGATAAACACCTCGGAGTTATCGGGCTTATTTGATGAGCAATCAGCCAGTTTACCGGGCAGATTTAATCGGTGGCTTATTCCAACTTTACGACTAACACTCTGCGAGGCGCTACGCGCCGCCGCGCGAGCCTTTGCCGCGAGGGTGATGCGTTCAACGATCGCCTGAGCGATAGATGGCTTGGAGTTAAGAACATTCTCGAAAGTCTTGACTAAGGCGTCCACAGGCGCCTCTATCTCTGGATTGTTTAAGCGATCCTTGGTCTGTCCCTGGAACTGCAACTGACTAACCGCGCCTGGAACGCTAACGGATAGGACCGCCACGAGTCCCTCACGGAGATCCTCTCCTGTGAGCTTAAGACCCTTTGGCATAAGGTTGTGAACCGCGATGTAGTTCCGGATCGCCTTTGATAGTCCTGACTTGAATCCGTCCTCATGGGTACCTCCACCTTTGGTGTGGATACCGTTTACATAAGAGTAGATCTTCTCGTTAGTCGACTCAGTCCAACAGAAAGCCACCTCGATCTTAATTCCATTAGCTCGATCTAAATCAAATGACTCACCTCCTACTGGCGGTGTATTTGAAAGCTCTAGCATCGATTTAAGGTAAGATTTAATACCTTCTGGATATAGGAAAACCTTCTCGGTGTTATCCTTCTCATTCTTAAAAATGAGTTTAAGGCCCTTATAGAGAAACCCCTTCTCCTCGATGATCTTCTCTACTCTCTCCGGAGAGAACTCAATAGTGCGGAAGATCTCGTTATCAGGCTTGAAAAATATGCGAGTACCCTTTTTGCGAGTGGCGGCTCCCTTCTTGATGGCCGCGTCGGTCTTGCCACGAGTAAAACTCTGGCGCCACTCGAAGCCATCACGGAAGACCGTCGCCTCGAGCTTTTCAGATAGCGCGTTTACAACCGAAGCTCCCACTCCATGCAAGCCACCCGCGGTAACGTAGTTATGATCGCTAAATTTTCCTCCGGCATGCAATGTGGTGAGGATAATCTCAAGCGCTGGCTTCTTAAATTTAGGGTGTATATCAACTGGGATACCACGCCCGTTATCCTCAATCGTAACACTCTCGCCGTCCTTATGCAGGGTTATGGTGATCGTATCTGCATGGCCGTTCATGGCCTCGTCCACTGAGTTATCGAGGATCTCTTTTACCAGATGATGCAGCCCAGCGGGACCATCAGTGCCGCCGATGTACATTCCTGGGCGCTTGCGCACCGGCTCAAGACCCTCCAAGACCTCAATGTCACTCGCGCTGTACGTTGCTCCCTTAACCATCTGCTATCCCTCCACAACCGTCGCGCTGACGATATCTTCACGTGAATAAACCTTCGTACCTTTCAACGCCCTGTGTCCCTTCGTTACCTCAGAGAGCGGCACATCTTTGACCTTACCCGATTTAAGCAACAGATTGAGAGTGCCCTTCATTTTACTGGACTTAACTCCGCAACACGCCACTATCGCGTCATCATCGCGGACTCCCATCAGAGCCACTCCGACGGCCGCGCTATCACGCACCGGAATCTCTCCCTTATCAATCGCCAAACCTGAACCATCGCGTGTGATAAATACCGTCATCTGCGCGAGTGGCTCAGCGGCTGCCATATACTCACCTTCACGCAGCTTCATTACACGGCGCCCGATCCTCTTTGTTTCAGATACCTCTGTTAGAGTAAGCGCGAATCCAGTTCCCTGGTGGCCAACTAAAACTAGGGTATCACCCTCTTTGAGGGTCCGCTCCGCGCCAACAGCCGAAATAGCGCCTCCTAATGGCAGCTCGCCCTGCTTGCCAGCGGTCTGAGCTGACGTCACGTTGCCCGAAGTAGTCGCACCCGCGAGAATTCCATAGGACGAAACGATCTTCTCGTCATCTTTAAACTTCAGAATCTTCTGAATCGGGGTCCCGTATCCGCTAGATGCGGGAACATCGGAAACCTTAAGTACAAACAAAGTCCCTAAGTTTGTGAACAGGGCGACGGAATCGATGGTCGATAACGCGTGCGCCGCTAGGATCGAATCACCCTCCCTCATACGGGTTGACGAGAGATCGTTTGATCTGCGAATACGTTTCACCCAGCCATCTGTTGACACAACTACATGCACATCCTCATGCACGACGTAGGCAGTCTCATCAAATTCTATATCAACGTTATCTTTGATTAACTTCGATCGGCGTTTATCTCCAAATTTCTCGGCTATCGCCTCTAGATCCTCTCGAACGATCCCTTGAATCGCGTCCTTACTCTTTAGGATCCGATCGATCTCCTTAACTCGCTTCTGTTTATCCGCGAGTTCACTCTTGATCTCGTCAATGTTTGTCTTTGATAGCTGATATATACGCATGTCAACGACAGCGAAGGACTGAATCTCAGAGAGCTTAAAGCGATCCCTTAATCTCTCCGCTGCATCGCTTCTTCCATCGCTCTTACGAACGATCCTAATCGCCTCATCAAGCGCGTCATAAATTATTACTAGACCTTCCAGGATATGAATGCGCTCAAGGAGCTGCTTGCGCTCAAACACAAGACGCTTCTCGGTCACCTCCTCACGGAATGACAGGAACTGCTGTAGGCACCCTTTAAGAGAGAGTAGCTCTGGCCGAGTAGAGCCACCCTCGCTGGTTGGGACTAGCGCTGTAAGATTAACCGGGAAATTAGACTCTAGCGGTGTATTCTTAAAGAGGTACGCCATCGCAACCTCCGCGTCCGCTCCAGCAGCTAACTCAAGCACTACCCGCACAACATCCGTAGACTCATCTCGGACATCAACTAATTGCGGCACCTTACGATCAACGATCAATCCAGCGATTCTTTCAACTAAAGTAGCTTTATTAATCGCGTAAGGGATCGAAGTAACGACTATCACCTGCTTTCCACGAGCCTGTTCTTCTACCTCCCACTCGCCGCGCATCCTAACAGAGCCTCTTCCAGTCTCGTACATCTCAACCAACTCTTTTTGTGAGTTAAGGATGTTGCAACCTGTTGGGAAGTCAGGGCCTTTAATTATCCCCGTAAGCTTTGATATTGATAGCTCTGGATCTTTTGATAATTCGATTAGAGCCTTAATGGTATCTTTTAGATTATGAGGTGGGATACTTGTAGCCATTCCCACGGCGATACCCGTAGCTCCATTCACTAAAAGATTAGGAACACGGCTAGGCAACACCATTGGCTCAACAACGGTAGCGTCGAAATTATCCCTGAACGGAACAGTTTCTTGATCGATCTCTCCAATTACCTCCAGCGCTAGCTCACGAAGCTTCGCCTCTGTGTAACGATACGCCGCCGCGTTATCTCCATCTAGCGAACCGAAGTTTCCTTGACCGTCAACTAACGGATATCTCAGGGAGAAATTCTGCGCCATTCGCACCATTGCCTCATAGCAGGCGATATCTCCGTGTGGATGAAAGCGCGCGAGTACCTCTCCAACTACAGCGGCTGACTTACGGTGCGAGCCATTTGGTTTCAGATTTAGATTTTGCAGCATCGCGTAGAGTATACGACGCTGCACCGGCTTTAAGCCGTCGCGAACATCTGGAAGAGCGCGCCCTGAAACTACGCTCAACGCGTAAGTAAGGTAACGATCCCTTGATTCCTGTTTTAAACTGGTTGTCTGCGTGGCCATGCAAACTCCTTACAAACGTCTCTTACGAAACTTCTACTACGCCCTACAGTGAGGGGAAACCTCTCTGTATCGATTTTTTGAATAATCGCGAAAAAACATAGAATTCTAGCATGTTATCTAGGAAGGGGAAAGCCGCCTTATTCCGTTCAGGAAAACCATTCGCTCCATGCCCCTCTCCTTCTGCTGCGCCGGTTTCTTTACTCTTTGTCTGCTCTCCCTAACACTGCTTAAAACATTAAATTAGCGCGCCCAAAAAAATTTCCTCCCTAACCATATAGGCCAACAGCAACTCCTATTCTATACTCTCACCGTTTTATCTTACCCGGATACCTTACAGATGCGAGTTGATCCAAAAAAATTTGCCCTAAACAAACTCCCCGCATTCATCGCCTTTGAGGGGATCAACGGATGCGGCAAAACAACCTTGCACAAGGCGGTGTCCGGATATCTGAGAGAGAACGGCATTCATATTACAGACACTCGAGAGCCGGGCGGAACCGAGCTCGGCAAGGAGATACGCCGCCTCGTTCTAGAATGGTCAACCGAGAAAAAAAGTGATCGCGCTGAGACCCTACTCTTCGCCGCCGATCGAGCTGAGCATGTGGATAAGATTATCAGACCATCGCTAGAGAGAGGTAGTTCTGTTCTCTGTGACCGCTATCTCTACTCAACCATAACATTCCAAGGTCACGGCCGTGGAGTTAGCCGCGAATGGATAGACCAGGCAAACGCTTTAGCTACCCAGGGCCTCACCCCTGATCTTGTTATATTATTGGACCTAGAGCCCAGTATCGCCCTTAAGCGCGTTGCGGCAAGGGTCGGCAATGGCCAAGACAACTTTGAGGACGAAAAGATTGAGTTTCACAACCGGATCCGCCACGGATTTCTTGAATGTGCCGACACACTCCCAACGCCGTTCCTAGTTCTCGACTCCACGCAAACTCCCGATGAGCTATTCGCGAGAACCCGCGAGGTGTTACAACCACTCCTTGCGGCGAAAAATAGCTAGTAGAGCGACCGCGACTGCCAACATCCCCAGCATAATAGCGGGATATCCATAAGACCACTCAAGTTCAGGCATGTATTTAAAGTTCATGCCGTACACTCCCGCCACGAACGTCAAAGGGATGAAGATACTCGACATGACCGTTAGAACCTTCATAACCTGATTGAGCTTGTTACTAACGCTAGATAGATAGACCTCAAGCATTCCAGCTACAATATCACGTAGAGTCTCAACTGTGTCGATTACATGAATAGTGTGATCATAGAGATCCCGCAGATAGATCCGCGTCTCTTCTCGGACCAAATCACTCTCGTCGCGCAGAAGAGTGTTAACTACCTCCCGCATCGGCCAGACACTGCGTCGCAGAAAGATGAGTTCTCGCTTTAGAGTGTGAACCGTTCTTAAGGTATTCACCGTAGGAGCCTCAACTACCTCCTCTTCAACCTCGTCAATCTGATCCCCAATATCCTCAAGAACGGTAAAATAGTTGTCGACGATCGCGTCCATCAAAGCGTAAGCGAGATAATCTGATGTCATCTTGCGGATCCGCCCTTTTCCAGAAGCGACCCTCTGTCTAACCGGCTCAAAGACATCCCCTTCGTTCTCAAGAAATGAGAGGACGTAGCCTTTGCCGATGATCAAACTTACATGCTCAGCCGCCAACTCGCGTTCCTTCTCATCGAAAGTGATCATCTTCATCGCGATAAAGATATACTCGTCGAACTCCTCTATCTTGGGTCGCTGATTTGTATTCGCGATATCCTCAAGAACTAGTCCGTGTAACCCGAAGCGCTCACCTATAGCGTTTAGGATCTTAGGATCGTGGACCCCATCGATCGTGTACCAAGAGATTCCTTGTCCGTCGTCGGGTAGAGTAACCTCCTCGGAGGAGATAACTCTGGCGGTCCGCGCGCCGTGCTGATCGTAGCTTATAAAAGATATGGTAACGGGATTATTTCTCTCCTCACCAATGTAGACGACGGTTCCTGGTGAAGTTCCAGCGGGCTTACCCACGTGAGTATCGTAACGTGACATCAGGACAGCTCCACTCGCGATTAGACGAATTTAAACGGATAACGATTTAGGGGGACGATTTCCTCATCGAATGCCGCTCTCTCTCGCTTCTCTTTATCCGTATCTTTGGCTCATAAACACAACCCGCCAGGAGTATATATAGGACAGCAATAGCTATCAAACCATTGTTTATATAACTAAATTTACAGATGCGGCCGGTATATTTGCGTCTGAGCCATTTGCTTTGATAATATCTATGCGAAATTGCACTGAGGATCCCTGACAAATGAAGATCTCGCTCTACTTAATCGTTCCTGCCCTAATAGCAGTCTTATCAGTAAAGGAAGTAGCTGCCTGTCCAGATGTCGGCAGACTACCAGATTACAATTGCGATGGTAGCGCTGTAATAACAGTTTTTGGAGACAGCTTAGTCTACGGCTTCGGGGACAAAAGAAACGACAACAAGGGTGGTTATGTCCTGCGGGCTCAGGAGAAATTTCCCGAGGCTACCCTGGTCAATCAAGGGTTACTGGGATTGAAAACCCAGCAGATGCTCTCAAAAATCAGAAAAGCTTTTGCTAACTACCAAACAGATCCCCTAGCGCAGAGCTTACTAACAGCGGACATGGTAGTCCTAGATGTAGGCCGTAATGATAGGTGGCTGATGGGACTTCCGTCTGCTACGCTGCGAAACATAAAGCGGGCCAGAGAGTTAATCACCAACCAAGCTACCACGCTTGGATACGCAGCTCCGCTGGTGGTCACGGCCGTACTGATGTACCCTAACAGGGGCTCGCAAGGGCCATGGGTTAAGGAACTCGATGAATTAATTATTAAATCCGAAACGGCTGATTACCCAGCCGATCTCCGTTTTGATCGGGTTAGCAAGAGACTGCTCTCTAGCGATGCGGTCCACCCTACATCAAAAGGTTATGATTCGATGGCCACGATCTTTAATAATTATCTCTCTATCAACTACAAACAACATGTTGCCAGACTTCGGCTGGCAAAAAATCGCTAGGGTGAGTCCTTGCCTCCACGCCCTAGTCGCATTGTAGTTATCACCTCTACAACTACGGGCCTTCGCAGCGAAACTCCTTTAAGCTACAGTAAGGTGTACGGTCACGGCCAACCGTTTTGTAATTAAGATTATGCTCCTCGACGACCTCGACCGCCGCGTATTATCCGCTCTAGATTTTGGACCCCGCCAGGGTCTAGCGAATCTTGTTGAGGATCTCGGGATTAGCCCACAACTTCTCGACTATCGACTAAAATCACTTCAAAAAAAGGGGGTCTTAATCGGCTTTAGAGCCGTTATAGATTCGTTCAAGCTGGGTTTTCTATATTGCAGACTCTTCGTCCGCTTAACTGATCTATCAGACTCTAGAATCAAAAGTATCGCTCGCTACGCGCACAAAAATCCGCAGGTTCTCTGGTGCTATCAGATGAACGGCGCTTACGATCTGGTGATCTCTTTCTGGTGCCGATCAGTGCGGGACTTTGAGCGGTTGACTCTCGATTTTCTGTCGCGCCACGGGGAGAGTGTGAGCGACTACCAACAAGACCAGGTGTATCGGCTACGTCACTGCCGCGTAGATCAGCTACTCGGTGTAGGGAAACTAAAGACTTTTGATATAGAGGAGACAGATGAGCACGTTTCTCTAGATCCTCTCGATATAAAAATCCTCAGAGTACTGTCGACGAACTCACGCTTACCGTACAGCGAGATCGCGTCTAAATGCGATACTAGCGACAAGGTAGCTGCTTATCGTATCGAGAGGCTTGAGGAGCGTGGGGTTATTCGAGGATATAGGCCCGTCATAGACTGGTCACTTCTGGGCCAAGCCCACTTTAAAGTTTTCATTCGCCTTGACCTGTCAGTTAAAAACATCGTTGATACTGTTACCTCATACATATACTCAACCCCAGAGATCTTTTGTTCACTAAACGGCGTTGGGTTCCCTGGAGAGATCGACGTAGAGCTGGTATTTGAGTCCTATCCTAAACTCTTTGAGTATATGGAACGGCTTAGGAAAAAGTTCCCTAGGGCGATAAAGAGCTACCAGCACATGCAGTTCACCACTGTTCATAAAGTTGACTATCTCCCGCTTAACGGCTGAGTTGGGGAGGCTAATCAAGCCGTTTCTAGCAAAATACCAAGATAGCGATGTTTTGCCGTTATTGGCTAAGTACTGGTCTGGACTATCTTCGGTAGATTGGCGAAGCTACCTCACAATCACTTTAATCAGAGACGACAAATGAAATTCAACCTCCACACAATAAGATCTCTCTTCCTAGCCGCGACTTTCACATCCTTAAGCGCCTGTTCTGTGGTGAAGCTTACAGTTGTTGATCCCGCTGATTCACTGCGCGAGTTCCGCCAGGATATCATCTCGTCGAATAAACTTAGCCCTGTTTCTCTGCAAGCGGTGCGGATGACAGGCCTAACGCAACAAGAAGTTCTTGAGAATGGCGTAGACGCTAAAGTTGCTCGCCAATTCGAGCAATTCGCTGACGAGATAGATCGCGCCTACATCGAAAGCGAAGTGGCGATTGGTCGCGCGCAGCTACTTGAGAAAAGCGAACCAAACAAGGCCGTAGCATTGTATCTTCACGCGGCCGATCTGTCGTTCCAAGGCTTCTTCCTGAAACAGTGCGCGCATCCCGTTGACGTTCGCTGTGATAGCTTTAAGGTTTTTTACGACCGCGCTACACGTGGCGTTCTCTCGTATTTGGAGCGCGTTAAATGGGATAACTCTAAAATCCCACAGTTTGACCTCGGCATCGGCCGAACTTTTAGCCTTACTGTTTCGGAGGGTGATAATGTTGAGGATCCAACAGAGTACGCCTCAATTGAACCAGCCTCGTCTATTGGATTAGAGGGATTAACAAACCGCCACAGACGCTCCGGAGTTGGCGTGAGCCTCGTAGCCTGCAGAAAGAGGCGTGAGGGAGATCGCCTTGAGGAATATCTACCTAGAGTTGGCACATGTCTTCCCCTTACTGCCTTGATTAAATTCCCAGATAACGGCTGCGTAGGTGCCCAATGCTCTGCAACCTTTGAGTTAATCAATTCATCAACCACTGAAAGCTATACTAATACAAAGGGTGCCCTGCCCCTAGCGGCAGATTTTACGGCTCCCTTAGCCGCGGTCGTTCAAAAAACAGGCATGGGAGGCTGGGACGGACTCTTTGATGCCATTCAGGGGAACGAGGAGCTATTAAAAAACACTGGCTTCTACACCCTGGAGCCTTACGATGTAGGAAAGATACCGCTGATTACGGTTCACGGACTCTTCTCAAATCCGCTTACATGGCTCGATGTGCATAACGAGCTGATGGGCGACCCAATGATCCGTAAACACTTTAGGGTCTGGCACTATCTATATCCAACGAATCTCCCGATCCTTGAGAACGCCAAGACATTTAGAGAGAGGCTAGACCAGCTTCAACATTACCTGACACAACACACCACCAAGTCAACGAACTCTCGCGGAATGGTGATTGTCGGTCACAGCATGGGTGGTCTACTTACACGGAGCGCTGTAGTTGATAGCACTCCACTTATGGAGTACTTCCTAGAGGATCCTAAGCGACTATCGAAGCTTGACGACGACACAGCACAAGCTGTCAGGTCGTACCTTGAGTTTAAGCCAAAGCCGTACATCGACCGTGTTATCTTTGTCGCGGTTCCACATCGAGGAAGCTCAATCGCAGACAACTGGATCGGCAAGATCGGTCGTTGGCTAATATCCCTGCCTAAGACCGTTATGCAAAAAACCGTCAGCGCGGCCAGAGGAGCAAGAAACATCTTGCGACCGGACCTACGCACTGAATTCGACGCAGGTCAGTCATCCAGTATTAGTGGACTGTCGGAGAAGAGCCCAACCCTTCAGGGCTTGTCTCGCACTACTATCTCTAAAGACATACCATTTCACTCTATTATCGGTGATAGGGGTCGTGGAGATACTCCTGATAGCTCAGACGGTGTGGTTCCTTACAAGAGCTCACACGTTGACGGGGCGCAATCAGAGCTAATAGTTCCCGCAGATCATACCGCCCACGCACATCCGCAAGCGCTACTTGAGATAAGAAGGATATTAAGAGCTCACACTGAGCCGTCCAACTTACCCAAGAAGAACGCTCGCGGCTCGAACTAAACAAGGAGGAAGAAGTGATCGGTTTTTGTAGTAAATTAATCCTGCCGATTTTTGCTGTTTTGACAAGCGCGTGGACCGCGCTTGTTTTTAACTTCTCACCCGCGCTACCAGAGGAGTTAAGAACCCCAGCGGCAGTCGTGACCGCTCTGCTGCTGGCCGTCAGCGTTCTTTTCTGGAGGAGAATGCCTCTTTTACGCACGCTGCCACTAATAGTCTTAGTGGCGGGTATAACCTGCTGGAGTTCTCTCAAGCCATCAAATGATAAGAATTGGGTCCCAGAGGTACGCGAGACTCCTTGGGGCGAGATATCGGGTGATGTTGTAACTCTTCACAATATCCGTAATTTTAACTACCGCTCCGAGAATGACTTCGACGCCAACTATGAAACTCGCTCATATAACGTAAACGAGCTAAGTGAAGTTGATATGCTAGTGACGTATTGGGCCGGAAAAGCGATCGCTCACGTGATGGTTAGCTTCGGATTCAATAACAAAGATTTCATCTCTTTCTCGATCGAAACCCGGAAAGAAGTTGGAGAATCCTACTCAGCGGTTAACGGTTTTTTTAGAAACTATGAACTGACCTATGTAGTAGCAGACGAGCGTGATGTGATCGGAGTTCGCGTCAATCACCGAGTTCCAGAGGAGCAGGTTTACGTTCTGCGCACCCGCATGGCTCTCGAGAACGGTCGAAAGCTATTTTTGGAGTATGTAAACCGGATCAATAAGCTTAAAAGCGAGCCTAAGTTTTACAACACTCTTACTACCAACTGCACCACCACCGTACTTCAACAGGTCAAAGCGTTGGGTGGAGTCGCTAAGTACACATGGAAGATACTACTTAGCGGATACGTTCCAGAGTACCTGTATGAGACTGAAACCCTTATGCTCGGTATGCCGTTAGAGGAGATTATGGAGAGATCTCTGGTGAACGCTAAAGCTAAGATTCATCAAAATGACCCAAACTTCTCGTCTCTAATAAGAGAGGGAGTTCCACATCCAACGCCTAGAGAGAGACCTATAGGTAAATAATCATGGAGACTCTATTCGGCATACCGCAGATTACCCCCAAAGAGCTCAAGGCTAAAATGGATGAGGGTGAAGAGATCTTTTTGCTCGATGTGCGAGAGCCTTTTGAGCGTGACATCTGCTCTATCGGCGGGACGCTTATTCCCAAAGGTTCTGTAACTGAACGTATTGCCGAGATCCCAAAAGATAAAGAGATCGTGGTCGTATGTCGCAGTGGAGCCCGCAGCCAAGCGGTCGCGCTGGAGCTAGTAAAAATTCATGGCTACGCGCAAGTAAGCAATCTAGCGGGTGGTGTACTGCGCTGGGCGGATGAGGTGGCGCCGGGGATGGCGAAGTATTAAGACCAGGACTATTCACTGATGCTCATCGCCTATGACTTCTATCATTTTTGGGCCGCTGGAAGAGTCGCGCTAAGAGGCGGCAACCCATACGAACTCACCCCTGTTTACCAAGAAATGTTAAAAGCAGGTTGGCCGGGAACTGAGGGCTTCTTTGGATTCCTGCACCCCTTCTGGGCTTTGTGGCTCTTTACACCATTTTCTCTGCTACCCCTTCCGATAGCTATTTGTGTGTGGGAGTTGAGCATCTTCCTAATAGTAGCTTGGGCAATCTACGAGTGCCTAAACCTCCTTCGAGACTGGCAAATACAGCTCACCACCCCTCTCTCCCTCATTTTAATTGCTTTTTCATTCCCTCCTGTATTCAATACAATTCAGTATGGACAAACAAACGCCATCACTCTTCTTGGCATCATCGCGTGGCTCAAAGCAACGCGTGCACGCAGGCAGCTCTTAGGCGGCGCCCTATTATCTCTGACTGCCATAAAACCTCAGCTTTTTGTGCCCCTTTACACGGGCATATTCCTCTCTGACTTATTATCTAAAAGGTACCAAATCATTCTCGGATTCGCCATCGGGTTGGCAATTCAGGTCGCCATATCGTGCACGTTTTATCCAGCTTCTCCTCATTGGTGGCTAAGCGCTATGAGAAATGCTGGTAGCGCGGCTATGGATCTTCCCACTGCGTCGCTTCCAACGATAATCGCTAAGGCTACTGGAGCTGATATCTTGAGATATGTTCCGCTCTGCATAGCTTTTGTCGGGACCTGCTTTTGGATAGTAGCGATTAAGGTTACATCTCCTATAAATTTAGCAGGATTTTTACTGCCAGTTTCTATGTTGTGCTCGACATACGTATGGAGTGGATCTTTCCTGCCGCTACTGCCGGTTTACCTTATAATAATAGGCATACTGGCGCAAAGAAATGAGCGGCTTGTTCTATACGCTAGCGTTTTGATAGCGATATTTGGGGTGGCCGCGGCAAGACTTCCGATTGCTCTCGATCGCTTCTTAGTAGTCTTACCGCTTTCGATAATATTTGCCTGGAGCAGATTATCCCGAAATCACGCCCTATAAGCTGAGCATTCGAGTACTGGAGGAATACGCCTCTACCAGAAAAGCGATCCTAGACACCTCCACCGTCTAAATTCCCGACCGCCATCAGCCATTTAGCACCCTACTTCTCTATGATTATCCCTACCAGGTCAACTTGACGGGCTTTAACGTGAACCTGTTAATGTGTTAGAGTCCCGATTGTTTAAACACCACTTTCGGAGCGGCTATGGCTAATTTTACACTCGAAGAGCACGGAATTACAGTTAAGAAGATACACCGCAACTTAGCCCCTTGCCGACTCTACGAAGAGGCGATCCTTACCGAACCAGAGACAAGAATAGCTGATTCCGGCGCCTTAGTAGCCTATTCAGGAGCTAAGACCGGCCGCTCTCCGAAAGACAAACGTATCGTTAAGAACGCCGCATCCGAGAAGGATATCTGGTGGGGCAATGTAAATGTTCCTCTTGAGCCAAACATCTACGATATTAATCGAGAGAGAGCGATCGATTATCTAAATACCCGCGAGACCCTTTACTGCTTCGATGGCTTCGCTGGTTGGGCCCCGGATACGCAGATTAAGGTTCGCGTTATCTGCTCCCGCCCATACCACGCTCTTTTTATGCACACGATGCTCATTAGGCCCACAGAGGAGCAGTTACAGAATTTCGGCAAACCGGATTTCGTGATCTTAAACGCCGGACAGTTCCCCGCGAATCGTCACACCTCTGGAATGACATCGAAGACAAGTATCGATCTCAACTTCGAGCGTGGAGAGCTTGTAATCCTCGGAACCGAGTACGCTGGAGAGATGAAGAAAGGTGTATTCACAGTGATGAACTACCTCATGCCGAGGCGTGGGATATTATCGATGCACTGCTCAGCTACCGCTGAGAAAGATTCTGAGAGATCAAGCGTCCTATTCGGATTGTCTGGTACTGGTAAGACAACACTATCAGCGGATCCGAAACGTAGGCTGATAGGCGATGATGAGCACTGCTGGTCAGGCACAGGCATCTTCAACATTGAGGGCGGCTGCTACGCTAAGGCTATAGATCTAACACCGGAGAACGAGCCGGATATATTCCAGGCGCTTCGTTTCGGCGCGGTTCTTGAAAACGTGGTTCTCGATAGAGAGAACCGTCGAGTTGACTTCCACGACACCTCAATTACTGAGAATACCCGCGGAGCGTATCCTATTGAGTTTATCAAGAACGCCAAGATTCCGTGTGTCGCTGGACACCCTTCGGATATTATCTTCCTTACCTGCGACGCGTTTGGCGTATTACCTCCTGTAAGTCGATTGTCACGTGAACACGCGATGTATCATTTTATAAGTGGGTACACAGCTAAAGTCGCTGGAACAGAGATGGGGGTAACTGAGCCAACGGCTACATTCTCACCGTGCTTTGGAGGACCCTTCCTTGTATGGCACCCTGCTAAGTACGCTGAGCTGTTGGCTGAGCAGATGGCTAAACACTCAGCTAATGTTTGGTTAGTTAACACTGGATGGAGTGGTGGTGGCTACGGCACAGGCAAGCGCATGAAGCTAAGCCTCACCCGCGCGATCATCGACTCAATCCACAACGGTTCACTAGCAAAGGCCCCGACACAAAAGGATCCTGTTTTCGGATTTGATGTGGTAACTGAGGTTGCTGGGGTACCGAGCGAATTGTTGATTCCTAAGAATACTTGGGGTGATAAAGCGGCGTACGATGCCGCCGCCAATAAGCTCGCGGATCTCTTCACTAATAATTTTAAGACTTACGCGGCGGGAGCCTCACCTGAAGTGCAGGCGGCTGGGCCTAGGGCGGTTAGGTAGAACAGTCGCAATTACACAGAAGACGTTCGAAAACGGCCTGTTTAGAGATATTAGTGACGGCAACGATCCAAAAAACTCGGTGAGTAGTTAAGTGATTTACATCATTCGCAGAGCTTTTTATTTAAACAAAGAGGCCGGCGAGAACGGACAGAGGGAGATACTGAAGGTGCTGCTTATACCTTCCCCTCGCTGTCATCCCTGGTCTTTTTGTGAAAAAACTGTTCAGGTTTAACGAATTACCCATTTCTTTACAAAGAGCAAAAGAGATCGACTAGCCGGGAAGGGGGCTTTACCTACTTACTGTCCTAAACCCTCTCTGTGAAGACCGATCTCCGAGGATGTGGGTAATAGTCACGCTAATCCACCCCCGATGGCGATGCTCCCCGCTTTGTTCCAGGCCCTACATGCTCCACCCCAAACCGAACCACGCTGGCCGAGTAATCTACCCCTTTCAGGACATCGCTCACCCCGCTTCGACGAAGCGGCTTAAACAGATCTCCAACTATCGGAAGCCATCCAACTAGGGCAAACCCTAACTTAGTCCAAGCCCCCTCTCGCTCGTTCCTCACGTCTCGTATCGCGGCTACGGTGTCACGAGCATCAGCCAACTGCCCTACTACCGGGATCAAGCCGACGCCGACTTGTGTCACCACCTTGACCGTTGAATCGTTATCTGAAAAATCCCCCTCAACCGCGCCTTCATAAACCGAGGTCATGAATGTAGGCGCCTCATTTCGCACTTTATCTGTCATTGATATCTCCCTTAAAAGCGATATTAGTGTTTGCTGCTCACCATTTATTTTCGAGAGTATTTCAAGAAAAGTTGCCTCATCGCGATTTCATCGGTAACCTGTGTCGGTAACAACCCTATGAGCCCAACTAAAGCCGCATCTACCATTAAAGAGCTCACCTCATGCAAGGAGTGTCCGGCATGCGTAGTAATCACCTCCCCTGACCGCGTAAGAAGGACCAGGGCTCTTGAGCACCTACTGAAACACTTTCATGGCGCTGTACCAAAAAACTTAAGAACCTTTACGTTTGGTGAGCAAGGTAAAAGCGACCCTACGAGATTCATTAGGGATCTTGAGGAACCGTCACTGTTTGAACCGGTGCGATATGCTGTGATGCGTGGGGTCGAAGATGCCAAGGCTGCGGATCTGGAGCCGGTTTCAGCTTTTATAAAGAAAGCCGTCCACGGCGTGCACCTTTTTATAATAGGCGAGTCGCTTCCTAATACGCCTAATTTTAAGAAGACCATTGAATCTTGCTCCAGGCACCTGGCTTTTGAACAGCTAAAGGGGGCAGAGCTACGCAAGTGGACCGCGCGAGAAGTTAAAGCGGCCGAGATCTCCAACGCGAGTGACGGTGTAATTGAGCTAATTGTAGCGCTCGGAGAGGAAGACCCAGAAAGTGTTTCCCGTCTAATTGATAAGTTTTCTCTGTACCTTGGTGGAACAGACGCTAGCATCGAGGCTCTTAAAGCTCTAGAACCCGGAAGAGCGCAAGCTAGTGATTTCGAGTTGGCAGAATCTCTACTTGGTAAGAATCGCGGAGTGACGGAAGCGCTTCTAGCTCGACTAATTAATCAGGGCTCTAGCCCATTTATGCTAATCGGATTACTTACAAAAACTTTTACCTCACTTTTGCGAATTAGAGCGCTTTTAGACAGCGGCGTTTCGCAAAACGACATCCGCGAATCAATGGGACTTACACCGTGGATCTTCTCAAAGTATCTCCCACTCGCGCGTCAAAGATCAGTTGATTCACTATCAAAGACTGTTGAAGCGCTCTTACGCGCTGATTTTAAATTAAAGGACCGCTCGCTTGGACCTACCGCTATACTAAGCTCAGTCGCGGCCACAATCGCCGGAGGACGTTGATACCTTATGAAGATAGCTTATCACGCTCTGCTCGCTGTCGTTATTATAGCATTTGGATTATCGGCTGATTCTTACGCCCAGAGACCAACTTCCAAAAACAGACCATCCAATAAAACTAAAATATCAGCCAAAGCGCGGATGAATCCGCGGCCTATCTGGCCAAATTCCAGATTTCGCGGCTGGGACTATTTAGTTGAACGACTTAAGCAAAACGGGGTCAGCGAGCGCGACCTAATTGAGATCTATTCCGATCCGCGCATGCCAGAGCGCACCTTCGTGCCATTTAGTGTTAAACCTAAGGAGCCAGCCTCAATCTATGAGGGATTTAAGCATCCCCGCCATAGTGCCTTAGGCGCGTCGTTTCTAGATCTCCACAACGATGACTTTTCGCGAGCCGAAAAAACCTTAAACGTTCCACGTGAGGTGGTGGCGGCGATTATAGTTATTGAGTCTGGTGCTGGTAAGAACACCGGCAACCACTCGCTTGTTTACCGACTCTCGCGCTTAGCTACCACTAACGCCCCTGATAACCTCAGAGAGAACTACGTCGCTCAGAAAAAGATTAACCACAAAGTGGTTTTTGATGATGTAAGACGACGCGGCGACTACCTTGAGAGAACATTCCTGCCGGAGATTCCAGCTTTGATCGCGATATCTAAGAGAAACAAGATTGAGGTTCATTCAATGCTCGGCTCCTCAGCGGGAGCTTTCGGTCTTCCTCAGTTTCTGCCATCCGCGTATCTCCGATTCGGGATGGATGGCAATAAAGACGGTATTGTGTCTCTACACAACGAGAGTGACGCTATCTGGTCAGCGGCGAATTACCTGGCTAGCTTCGGATTTAAAAGGGAGATCCCTCTACAAGAGAAGCGCTCAATCATCTGGCGCTACAACAAGAGTCCGAGCTATATCGATGCGGTGCTGCATCTATCTCGTGAGATCGAATCGAGAAGCGGAGAGGTCAATCAGACTAGGTAGCGCTGATAATCGTCCGCGTCCTGTGTGTGGTAAAATATGCACCAGATAAAGAGGCATACAGTCAGAAACTACGATCCCCGCTTACAATCACCAAACTTAGCCGTTTCAGCGGCGCGGGAGCGCCGCGCTCCAAAAAACGCTCCCTACAACATACTCCCCGACAGCAGCATCGCCGCTATCGTGAAATAAAGCAGAAGACCGACAACATCGACTAATGTCGCCACAAAAGGCGCTGATGATGTGGCCGGATCTAGTTTAAGGCGTTTGAGCGCCAGAGGTAGCATAGATCCAGCTAAGCTTCCAAGGGTCACAACCGCCATCAAAGAGAAGAAAACCGTTACACCAAGTAGAAACCAGTGCGGTCCATACATATCCGAAAATTGCGCCGCTATAACTATTCTTAAAAAACCAACAAGGCCCAAGATCGATCCAAGCGCCCAGCCGGTCAGAAGCTCCCGTCGCATTATCTGGAACCAATCTCTTGTGCGGATCTCTCCTACCGCGAGAGCTCGGATAATTAAGGTAGACGCCTGACTTCCTGAGTTACCACCGCTTGATATAATAAGTGGCACAAAAAGAGCTAGTACCACGGCTTTCTGAATCTCTCCCTCAAAGTTAGCCATGGCTGAAGCGGTGAGCATCTCGCCCACAAAGAGCACAATTAGCCAGCTAGCGCGTTTGCGTATCAGGGTAGACACCGGAGTCTTGATGTACGCATCCTCAAGGGCTTCGCTACCTCCTAACTTCTGAATATCCTCTGTTACCTCTTCTTCTTGAACATCGAGGATATCATCAACGGTAACGATACCTAAGAGAACCCCATGCGTGTCTACCACTGGCAACGTAGGGCGGTCGTATTTCTTAAACAGCTCAACAGCCTGCTCCTGGTCGCTTTGTACAGAGAGCGCCTCGAACTTATAATTCATCAGCGAAGCGACCTCTTCATCTAGAGACGCGAGCAAGAGATTCTTTACCGCCACCTCATCGACCAACACACCCTTAGCGTCAACAACGTACAGGGTATCAAGTGAGTCACTCTCTCTTCCGTGCGCGCGGATATGATCTAAAACCTCGCGAACCTTCCAATCCTCATGGATTGTAAGATAATCCGGAGACATTAGTCGCCCAACACTACCATCTGGATAGCCAAGTAAGGTCAGTGCTACATCGCGCTCTTCCTTAGGTAATAGAGCCAAGAGCTGCCTGGCGGCTTCTGCTGGGATCTCTTCAAGAAGCGCAGTACGGTCATCCGCTGCCATCTCATAAAGCAGCCTTGCTGTTTGCTTATCGCCTAAACCACTAAGAATAGTCCTTTGCAGATCAAGATCTAATTCGGCGAAAATATCCGCGGCGAATTCACGAGGCAGGATGCGAAATATTAAAACACGCTCCTCATCTGAGAGTTGTTGAAAAAGCTCCGCCACCTCTACCGGCGCGTTATCAACCAACGCGTCACGTAGAGCGTGCAGCTCGCGCTGCTCTATCAGGCTTGAAACCCTCTCAACTGTGAACATTAAAATCTCTCTCTATGCCTTTCAAAACGCGCTCTATCGTATCAAGGATCATGAAGTGACCACCACCCTCTACTTTGTGAAATTCACTACCAGCGATCCGATCTCTCACCGCTTCACCCATCGAGATCGGAACATAGGTATCTCTATCCCCGTGCCAGATCGTTGTTGGCACTGTCACCTGACCTAAGAGCTCACTCCAATCAGTGGCGAGGAGTAGAAACTCCGAGACCGTCCCCTCTGGTCCCTGCTTTAAGGCCTCACGGATGTTGCGTGCCAAGACCAAGCCCACCTCACGCCGCGTAACGATCTGGCGGTCAACCTTCGGAAGAAGCAAGCCAAACCACACCTTTACTAGATGCGGGAAGCGTCTCCAAAGCCGCGCCAATGTGCCAACCAAACACCTTCCCACCGCTGGAAAACGCTTTCCTAAAATTAGCAAAGATCGGTTGGCGCCGTTCATCCCTTTTAGGGACTCAGGGCGTGTTAATGGCCCTACCCCACTTACGATCGTTAATGAAATCACCCGATCTCTCAGCTTTGCCGCAGCCGCGACTGCCGTTGGAGTGCCGCCAGACACCCCCAGGACACCAAAGCGCTTGATTCCTAGGTGATCGGCCACTAGTGCGACATCAGAAGCCCAATCCTCAAATTTTCTCTGGGAATACCACTCTGAGAGTCCAAACCCCGGTCTATCCAGCGCAACAACAGTTAAACCAAGCTCCTTTGCGGCCCGTTCAGCTATCGTGGCCTCTAGGCGGCTAGCTGGAAAACCGTGGCTATAGAAGACAACTTTTTTAAGATCAGCGTCCCCCACCAACACCGCCCCTATCGCCCTACCGTCTGGGTGCCTGAGGACTAACTCGCGAGGCTCTAAGTTTTTGGTAGTGGTCATAAAGGGGGGCTTTTAATGGGAGAGACGACTAAAGTCTACCAAATTAACCAGTTAAGGAGTAGGTAACGATCTCATGGAAGCGATGATCGCCACTCAGATCGTGCTATAGTCAGGTCGATTCTTACCCCCACCAGCGATTTAGGATGGCTAAAGAGATTCTAATCATAACAGCTCTCTCATGTGAGGCGGCGCCTTTAATCAAAGCCTATGAGGCAAGGCCACTTCGCGAGAATCCATGCGCTGAGCGTTTCCAAGTTTTCTATGGCAACGGTGCGTACATCGCCACTTCAGGTATCGGAAAGATCCGCTCTGCTATAGCCACTTCAGCTCTAATGACCTCACTTTTTCCGGAGCTCTACCGAGGCGGGGAATCGCCACTCGTGGCAAATATAGGGATCGCCGGATACTCAAGCCCAGAGCTGCCGATCGGTACACTTACCTACATCAATAAGGTTCATGACGTAGCCACAGACGCCAGGTTCTATCCGGATATCATAGTACGGCACGGCCTAGTCGAGAGCAGCCTAGAGACTTACGACCATCCAGTAAGAACGCCCCCTAAACACCCAGTCTGCGTCGATATGGAGGGAGCTGGGATGATCCAAGCGGCCCTGACTATCACTATGCCTAGCTCTGTATGCCTTCTAAAAGTTATCTCGGATCACTGCTTAGGTACGCGCCTTTCCCAAGATGAGGTATCAGCGCTGGTGGCTAAAAATTCCGAGCGAATTACAACCTGTTTAGGGTCGATCAAAGATGCCCTTCCACAAATAAACAGGATAAATACCGATGAACACTCTCTGATTGTCAGCGCCTGCGAAAATTTAAAGTTCTCGTTATCGCAGCGCACCGAGATATACCGAAGGGTCCAAACACTTCACTCGCAGGGGCTAGATTGGAAAAGCACTATCACTCCTTTACTCCAGCTTAAAGTCGGAGTGAAAGAGGAGCGCAATAAGGCCTATCATCAGCTTCTAGTCGAACTCACAAGGGAGATATCACTTTGAGTTATCTACCGATCTTCTCCCACATCTATATTGAGGATAAGGCGCGTGATTATCCCCTTACTAAAGCGATATTAAATCGCTTTACAAAAGCTCAATCGATCTCGATTAATACCTACAAAGAGGTCTTTAATCGCCCAAGACAGAGCTGGATTGATCAGCGCAACTCTCTGAAACTGATCCTTGCTGTAAGAGACGATGCGTTTCTTTACCCGGGAAGCTCATTTGTGCCGAATTTTGAACACTCGCGGTTCTTTTATACTACTCCAGCGCTAAACTGCATCTATGGTTGCGAGTACTGTTACCTACAAGGAATGTTTCCATCGGCTAACTTGGTTCTCTTCGTTAACGATAGTGACTTTATCAGCGCGGCGAATAAAGAGCTAAAAGGAACCGAGCCCGCGTATCTCTGCATCTCGTATGACACGGATCTACTAGCGCTTGAGGATCTATTTGGCTACTGCGGCAAATACATAGAGTTCGCCCGAGAGAACCCAAACGTCACAGTCGAGATCCGCACAAAAAGCGCTAATATAGGAGCTATTAGGGAGATCGCGGCGCCTTCAAATGTGATCATAGCCTGGACCATCTCCCCTGATCACGTTGTATCACGCTATGAGCATAAGACTCCCAAACTAGCCGCTCGTTTAGAGGCGATAGATAAAGCCGCCAAACTTGGGTGGCGTGTTAGGCTTTGCATTGATCCGATTCTCAAGGTCGATAAATGGCGAGAACACTATTTAGAACTAATCAACGAGACATTCTCTCGCCTTAACTCTGAATCTATCGCCGATATCTCGATAGGAGTTTTTAGGATCCCAAGCGGCTATCTAAAGCAGATGCGAGAAGCCAACCCAGTTTCCCCGATTGTGGGATATCCTTACACAGTCAGTAACCAGTGCGCCTCGTATCCCAACGAAGAGCGTGAGGAGATGATCGCGGTGGTCTCGGAATACCTTAAGCAATACGTTCCACAGGAGAAGATATGTCCAGTCCCTTGGCAGTTGTAACAGGCACAAGCTCAGGCATCGGCGCGGCTATCGCCAAGGCTCTACTAGATAACAACTGGAGAGTTGTCGGCATATCAAGGCGCACACCTGATATATCCAATCCTAATTATACACACATAACTTTGGACCTAACCGACACGGACAAAGTATCCGCCGTTACCCCTGAAATCTTAAAAGCTCACGGTGATCTCACACTCTTAGTAAACAACGCTGGAGCTGGACACTTCGCGCCGCATGAGGAGCTATCTGTGAAGCAGATCGACCAGATGGTTAAACTAAACCTATTAGCTCCGCTGGTCCTAACGAGGGGATTCTTAAGATCGCTTAAGGATACCAGCGGCTATATCATCGGCATTAGCTCATTTTCTGCCCTAGAGAGCAGCTCATTTGGCGCGGCCTACGCCGCGACCAAAGCGGGGCTTGAGCATTTTCAAAAGTCACTCTTTGACGAAGTAAGAAAAAAAGGGGTTAAAGTGACAACTATCACCCCTGATATAACGCGCACCCCGTTTTACGATCACCTAAATTTCTATCCTCAAGAAGGGGAGGAATTCGCTGTAACGCCCGAGTGTGTGGCTGAGGCGGTAATCGAGATTTTGAATAGACGCTCGGGAGCTGTAACTACGCAGGTAGTTTTGCGTCCTGCGAGGTTGGGGTTAGGGAAGCGCGGGAAAGCGTCTCGCTGCTCTGAGGGGTAAACCTAGGGAAGCGAGGCAAAACTACGATTATCTTAAAAGACGATTTAGTAAGAGAAGCCATGGCTGTAACCGGCATTAAGGAGAAAACAGCCGTGATACATCGTGGACTTGAAGAACTGGTCAACAAAGCGGCTCGACAACGATTAATTAAGTTGGGGGGCCTTATGAAAAGCCCCCGTGCTCTTCGACGCCGTCGTAACAGCTAGAAGTCTCCTCATGGCCACACTCTTCGATACCTCAGTTTGGATTCGCCATTTCCGCTCGCCCGAACCAGAACTTATGAGCGCCTTAGAGGAGGACACCGTCTTTATCCATGAAGCTGTAATAGGCGAGCTTGCCGCTGGGCGAATACCAAAACCTAAGAGCACTATTAATGACTTATCGCGATTACCCTTCGCTCCTGCTGTGCCCTTTAAAGAGCTCTTAGACCTAATAATGAAACGTGATCTAATCAGTAAAGGTCTAAGCTGGGTTGATGTACAACTAATCGGGAGTTGTCTTGCCGGGGATTTAGATCTCTCTACTTACGATCTAAAATTAGCGGCAGCATGGAAAACTATTCGTAGGCGATAAGTGAAGCTGATCGTAACTACTTAGCAAATGGCGGCGCTTACGGCTGATCTTCGTTGCCGCGACGATCGACCGACGGTAATACTTACGAACACCTGAAGATCTTCTCAGATCCCGCAACTTCCTCATCCTGGCATCCGATAACTTCTCTGAAAATAAGATCACAAATGAAACAAAAACCTACCCAAAACAAATTCACAGCTCACACGACTCAACACGGCTTCTCTCTCCTGGAGTCCCTGACGGTCCTCGCTTTTACTGGAGTTATTTTAGCTATTTCTATCCCTAAGGCTTCAGATATATCAAGGCGCCTTAACTTAAAGAGCGAAGCTTCATCTATCAGGCTTTTTCTTGAGCGGTGCTTAAGCTTCTCGCTCTCGTCTAGAAGAACGGTTCAGGTAGCGGTTAATCAAAGCGATCTGCTCGCCTCTACTGAGGACGGCATCCCACTTTTTAGCTATAAACTAAAGCAGGGGGTAACTTTCACCGGCAACTTAAACGCGCGAGATCCCCTATTCTTCTATCAAACGATATCAGCCTCACCAAAAACCCTTACCATCAACAAGGGATCACTATCGTGCTCGATCGTCATCTCCCTTCGCGGAAGGATTCGATTCACATGCTAAATAGAAGCGCCTCTTATCAATACGGGTACACTATTATTGAGGCCCTGATAGCCACGGCGATCACTTCGATTATCACTTCTGGGCTCTGGCAATTAACGCTCTCAGCACGAACGCTAAGTGAGCGAAACTTTAAAGAAGCAACCACAGCGTGCGACCTCCCACAATGCGATGGAATCGCTACCGGATTAAAGTGCATCTGTGGCGAGCGTCACTTCTTTATTATTAGGTAATAGACCATGCGAGGATATTCATTAATCGAGTGCCTCTGCTCGGTCGCTATTGTAGCGCTATTAATCTCTGGTATCGCGATTACTACCAAGAGAATGTCAGCGATATTAGGCGGTGTTTCTGATTCACTTGAAGAGCGCGTCGCCATTATTAAGACCGGAGCGACGATCCAAGCGGCGCTAGCCTCACTTGAGCGTTCACACATTTCAGGGTTGGTAACCACAACCGCTGGCGACAATCCAAGAACTCCAAGCGGCGCGCCACATCCTGTCGCTGGACTAAGCGGGACCTCAAGGCCACGTTCAGGATCAACCGTTCTCTCAACTGTAGAGGTCGAGCCGCGTTACCGGGGAAGGATTACCCGCTCAATGTTTAGCCAAGATACAGTGACGATCGATATCTGCGGAGCCCCAATGAAGCCAACGCCTGATCAGTTTAGGAGTCACTTAGTAATCGGATTAGCCGGCCCGTGCCAGATAACAGGGTCGCCTAACCAGATATCCGCGAATTGCTTTCAGATATCGGGAAGGGCGGTAGCGGGTCTAATCGCGCCAAGTTGCGCTCCCTCATCACTCCTTGAATATCTTCCAGTCATTAGGGAGTTTTCTCTCCACATAGATAGAAGTGGAGAGCTAAGACTTATCTCTCATGTGGGAAACCGGATCCTTGAGAATCAGCCGATAGTGCGCGGATTACGATCCTTCTCTGTTATTCCTCTCGCGGTATCTCTTTATCCTGACGTTTTTTATAGAGTGACAGTTAGCGGAAGCTTCGCGCGATCTCACACCTTTCTATTCGCCTCAGCTCTAACGAGAGAAGGCTTCTGGAATGAGGTGTTACTGTGATGAGACGAGCAAGCCAGAATGAAAGAGGTGCCGCTATCTTTCTAGCGCTCCTGTCGCTTAGCGTTATCGGGTATCTATCTCTTAGGTTAATACACCTCTCGAAATCTTACTCAGATCTAACCCGAGCATACTCAGATGGGATAAATTATCAGACTGCCACTCGTTTAGGGATAACCGCGCCAACTACAAACTCTAGGAGCTGCTCACCGCAGACTCTTAGTGGCGGTCAGATATCCGGAAAGGACCTGGGCAGTCAGGAGTGGTACATCTGCGCGGCTGAGAAACCAGCCTGGTTCTCAAGTGACCCTAATGTAACGAGCTTTAAGTCTCCTGATTTTAATTCGATATTTAAGACAGCCACACCATGCGCTTATGCGCGAAGAAGCTCCTCGAGCGATACCTTTACAACTCCAAAGTCCGGTTATACCTGCGAGCTCCCAAGCGAGATCTCCGCTGGCTTGGCTCTTACTGATAATATATGGGCCTTGAATGTAACTGTGACTAAACAGGCAGAGCAGAAAAGCGTAATCATCGCCTCTCCTGGGGAGATTGTCATAGAAAGCCTTCTTACCCTAAGCGATAACGCATCAATAATCGCCGGTGGTGATATCAAGATAGGAGCGATTAGCTATAGAGAATCAGGAGCGATTAATGTAACGGTTATTAGCGCCCACGGAGCTGTAACTATTAGCAGCATAAGTAGTGGCGTGAGGCTACTGGTGTTAGCGAGGCAAGCTGTGTCGGCACCGCCTTCGCCTCCGCAAACGAGTCCGTTACTTCCGCTTTTTAGGGCTGGATCGATTGCGGGGATTATTTCTAGGTAAAGTTGCAATGCTTGATAGGGATTGCACGCTCAGGAAACGCCTTTATCTCAGCGTAAAGTCCTAGATGGGCAGATCTGGCCATCTAGCCAAAATCGCTAGATGGACCAGGTCTGCAAAAACGCTTTAATAAACTGAATTTGTTCAGTTTGTAGTTGTAATTGAGCAGCGTTAGGGAGTGCGATAGCATGAAATGAGGTCTCGGAGCGCGTAGATGGGCGGATCGGGACAGTAGTATGTTATCCCCGGACGTAATCGAACGGACTGCTCGTGATGATTAGATATACAAAAATTTATTTTCTTTTATTGAGCGCATCTCTAACGGCTTGTTCATTCAATAGGACGTGCTGCAGATATATAAGGGACGAAGATAGTAGTTCCTACGTGCGGGCGGCACTCAAAAGTACGTCGCTTGAATATCTGATTGATTATGGTCCTGATTCGTATGATTTGACTGCTAATTTTGACGTGCTCTTTCTTCCGAAGGAATCCTCGACCAACGGATGTACCGCGTATATACACGGCAAATATGGGGAGCTTGTTAAATCCAATGAGCTGAGTCTGAGAGGCCATTCTGAGGGTGTTCGAGTCGGGGAGTTCAACCAGAGCCAGAAATGGAATTTGAGATATTATCTTACCGGGGTGATAAATCGCCCCGATACTGAAGCGATACGTGAGCGAAACAATCGCGCCTTGTCAATTCACGTGGAGGAAGACTACGTGGTTGACTATGAAATGAAGTAGTTTCAGGGATAACAATAAACTGTTCCGGACGGCTTCGCCGCCGGAAAATTAAGAAGTTGTACCTTCACGAGTTTTCGAGATGGATGTTGAACTAATTCATAAACCGATCTCAGCGGACGCTTTCAATTCTCTGTGCCGCAGTGTGGGGTGGGGCGAGGTGCCAGCCGATAATTTTGAGTTGGCGCGGCGGAATAGTCTCTGCTGTGTCCATGCACGACGAGCGGACGATGTCATAGGGTTCGCCCGATTGGTGGGCGATGTCGGGATGTATTTGTACGTACAGGACTTAGTTGTTAGAGGAGACTGTCAGGGCCAAGGAATTGGCTCTAAGCTCTTACAGGAGATCCATGTAGTGGTAGAGCGGTTCCAAGTGTGCAGGAGGCGTGTAAGTTTAATTGCAGAAACCCGGGTTGTCCCCTTTTATGAGAGGCAGGGATATCTAGAGTCATCGCCACCGAGCAAGTTTCTGTTCAAGTCTCTGAAGTTCTAGCTTTACGATACCTTACTTGTTTCTGGAACCTACTCTCACTATCCGGTATAACAAGACAATCGAGCGGATCGCTATTACGCTCCCTCACTGAAACGTATTCTTCCATTGAACTAACCCGCTTGCGCGGAGGTTATGTTGAGAGAATTTGCAATCCTGCTGGTGACGGCGGGATTTTTTTATTCTGAAATCAACAGGTGTCGCAGTCCCAGCCCGTCCCCGACCACCCGAGTCC
>JBIKWQ010000071.1:0-17184 GCA_044356215.1 Bdellovibrionota bacterium
GCCTTCTCATCGAATAAATAGTTTCACGCGTCATTAGACTGAGCTTACGTCTCTTTCTTTGGTTTTCCATAACTACCTAGATTCAAAATCTAATCCAGGTGTTGCTTATTTTTTGACTATCTACCCTTCGGGAAGATGGACCGGTACCTTGGTAAAAAAGGAGAGCGACTGTGCCGCTCTTAGTAAAGGCGATAGCTTTAACTTTAGGCACGATGTTTCCTTGATTTGTGATCGTAATGACGAATCTTCGGTGGTCTTAGTAACAGAAGACCAGCTCTCGTTTGAGTCAACGCAGCTTAATCTTCTAGCTGGAGGCTCCTTCACGGTTAAGAGTGAGCAAGAGAATCAGACGATTGATATATCCTATGAGAACTACGATGGTAACTTGGCAGATGTGACTCATAAGATAAGAAACTACTCCAACGGTAAGATAGTTTGTAGCGAGCTCTACACCGGACAGGCTAGGCGCTAGAAGTCCTCCGCCACATGACGTGCTTCATAAGCTTACCTCCCCTCTAAGGTTAGGCTATGGCCAGTATTTTGGCCTTTAAGGAGGATTATTATGGCGACCACAACACCGGCAGGAGTAAGTACCGAGAACTCAACTTTTACAACTATTATCTCAGTCGTGGCATTGATAGCCATCGTCGCACTGATTTATTTTATAGCGCGTGGAAGAACCACGCAGCCAGCGGTAAAGGAGAAGGTGGCCCCACCTGTCTCGCAGCAGCAACCACCAGCGCAGCCGGCTCCGTAGTGAAGAGCGGCAAAATCTCGCTACTTCTTACCTGGTGGTGTCGGGGAGATCGGTGATGTTGCAACCTTCGGGGTATCCGCTGGTTTTACCTGGGGGGACGCGGGGATTTGCTGTTCTGGAGCCGCGGCAGTCGCTACCGCCTGAGATGGGGTAGCGGCGCTTCTGGCTTCCATCAGCGCCTTCTGATCTAAGTTAATTGGGGTTCCTTGCACAGCTATTATTGGACCTAGTGCAGGTACCGACGTTGGCTTGGCTTCTAGCTTTTCCGATTCATCCTTTTTGCTTTTTGATTTTGTAACTTGGCGAATCGGCTTGGGCCGTGGGGTTGGAATAAAAGCAGGCGCTATGACCCGTGACTCAATTGTCTTACCTGCGCCACCAAAGGTTTCTGTCCTGCCAAAAATTTCGAATACCCCGCCTTGGTCGGCATTTAGTTTGGAAACGTATGGGTACTGCTCTCGAGTGATAGGATAAGGTCCGCGGATGATCCATTCCTTAGCCTTGGTTTGCTGGTGCAACTTCGGTACTGCCGTATAAAATTCACGCTCGCGTGAATAAAATAGGTTCATTTGAGCGCCCATCTCCGAAGTTCCGCTTAACTCAATCGCCTGAGGAGAGCCACGGCTACGCATGAAATTGTATAGATATGAACTGCCTTCCATCTCTTGAGCAAGAAATACATTTGCTCCGACAAAAGAACTCTGAGGGCTGACTGTTACTATCCCCTGATTTGCGATTCCCTCAAAGGCTGGAGTTTTAGTCGAGCAGCCGACTGATACAGCTCCGGCGATAAGGGCGAGCGAGGCTAGGCTTGAAATAAGATATCTATTAGAACGCATCTTGACGGAAACCCTTTATTAGACTCGGTCGTTGATGCTTTACAGTGCTCCGTCGAGGGCGTGCCAGTCAAGATACAATTTCCACAGCTGGGGCGGCTTTCTAGTTACGCTCTCCTAAGGAGGCGAGGTTTGCCGCTTTTCCCTAAATATGTGGTATAAAATATTCCAATAGATACTCGCTGTAAAAAGGGATATCATCAGAGGGTAACGTCGTGGTCTTGCGCTGCTTAATTATCCTAGGAATTTCTTTGAGGATCATCTCTCTACAACCCTTTGCCGCGGATCTGCTAGGAGCTTTTGGAGTTGGTTGGGATCTCGTTGGAATCACGCATATTGAAAGGGCTCCCGATAACGCTAAAAGCGCGGTTACGGTAACAGCGCCGAAAGGCGAGAGTTTTAGTGGTCTAGACGGAGAGGCTCTGAAACTCGCGGCGGGATTATGCGCTTATCCGCTAGATGTAAAGCGCCTATTTGAGCTTCTTCCTGATACCGTGCTAGCTGAAGTAAGAGCGCCAGATAAAGAGCGATTCATCTTATGGGCCGAGGATTATTTCTATAAGGCAACAGGTCGTAAAGTAGCTATCAAGGATCTAAGCGTTAATTCATTGGATGGCCTCTATCAGGTGATAGAGGATTTAGGGGCTTTAGTTGGCGGGCAAGTAGAGGCGCGTAATCTTGTTAATAAGATTAAATCGCAGATTATGAGCTGGGGGCACAGCTTCTTTGATCGATCCAGAGGTAAGCTTGTCGTGGTTATCTCAGATATTGACCCTCTAAGGGTAGAAGGGCGGTGGTTTCCTGATTTGATAAAGGCACTGGGAGCAAGAACAATAGAGTTCAACTGCACGGATCCAGCGAGGGGTCTCTCCTGGGCCGATGTAGTGGCGGCAAGACCAAATACGATCATATACGCCCCTGAGAACCAATCTCTTGAGTACAGTGTAAAGGGTCTTAATGCTCTTGAATCCCTTCCTAATTGGGAGGATCTTCCGGCGGTCAAGAGAGGGGATGTAATCTTCGCGGCGGGAAGGGATATTTATCGACCAGGGCCTCGATTTCTCAAAGGAACAGCTATCTTAGTTTCGGCTATAGCTGGGCTCGATAGTGGTTACATTACTGAGCGAGATGAGTATTTCAAGGTGCGCTATCTGGAGCTTCATCGCCACCGTTTTGTGTGATAAGCTCCCTGGCTATGGCGAATTCAAATCAAGATGAGTGGCTCTCTGTTTGTGGAGAGAGAGATGAAAATTTAGAGCGTGAGATAATCGCCGCGGTAACGCTCATGCAGGAACAAGCGGGAATGCCATGCGGAGAGCCTGCGAGAGTGGGCGGAGTTTCAACGGCGATAGCAACAGGTAATTTCTCCGTTACTCCAGAGCGTCTAGAGCTTTTAAGAAGTTTATGCCATCTGTATTCAGCGGGTATCCGCGCCGAGAAGATATCTTCGCATCGTCGGATTATCGGTCCTGTTATAGTTTTTGTTAAGAAAGCTTTATTTCGAGTAGTTTCTGGACTGCTCGGACCCTCGTTTAGATATCAGCGTGATTTTAACGCGGGAGTCATCCGACTTCTTGGAGATCTCTGTAACGAAGAGAAGGGGCGCGATTAGGGAGGCGGGGTAAGACTCGCTCGCCCGAACTTTTGCCGCTCTTCCTCACTCCATCGTCACCAATACATCGCCCGCGCTAACCAGCGAGCCCTTGTTTACGGGAAGCGTTTTGATTACGCCATCGCGAGGAGCCTTAAAGGGGTGTTCCATCTTCATTGAGTCTAGTACGACGAGAATTTCACCTGCTGTCACTTTCGCGCCTACCTCCGTGTTGATGGCAGCAACTTTTCCAGGAATCGGTGATTTTAAGACAAGCTCTCCTCCCGCTACATTACCCCCTATGCCACGCCGCTTTGGAGCTGAGAGGGTCAGACCCACTGAGCCTGTTGGAGTATGTATCCAGACTCTAGGTCCATCCTCAAGAATGGTCACCTGAATAGGGGATGCTCTGTAAATCGATAGAGAATAAGTATTGGTTGAAAGGGAGGTTGATGCAGCGCTGATTATTCTTATTAGCACCTCCACTTCATTTGGAGCGCTGACACTAACTATGACCCCATCATCTCGGACTGAGGAATTTGATTGGATAACACAGTCATGAATAACTGTAGTTAATGGATAAAAGAGGCCAAAAGAGTTGGCTTTGTCATTCTCGCTCCAGGGTGATTGAGTCGACCAACTTGAGATATTTTTGCGAGTTCTGATGGCAGCTAATATGGCGTGCGCGGTCGTCCACTCGTATATAAGCTCCTCTGTCGACGGCAGGAGATCCTTGGTTCCTTGAACAGTATGATTTAGTTTGACGAAGGTATCTCTTGTGACCAGATGGTTTAGCAGCGATCTATTTGTTCCGACCCCTGAGATCCTCAGGTTCCGCAAAGCGTCACGTAGCAGCCCTAAAGCCTGCTGTCTATCAGGGGCATGCACTATTAGTTTTCCGATTAATGAATCATAGTGGTGCGATACTTCAGAACAAACCTCATAGCCCATGTCCGCTCGTATTAATCCGTTTCCCGTCGGGCCCCTGGGGACTTCCAGGTCGAGGATAATCCCTGTGGTAGTAACAAAAGCGCCATTGAACTCCTCAGCGCACACCCGCGCTTCTACTGCATGCCCAATCTGCTCAGGTGTCTTAAGATCTCCCAAGATCTCTCTAAGATTCGCCCCCTGGGCGATCTCAATCTGTAATTTAACAAGATCTAATCCTGTAACCATCTCCGTAACTGGATGTTCCACCTGAAGCCTCGTATTAACCTCTAAGAAGTAGAATAGGCCGTCATCCGAATAGAGAAACTCGACTGTACCTAAATTTGTGTAGCCAACCTGTTTAGCCAATCGACACGCGGCGGCTCGAAGCTCTTCGTCGACTCCAGGTTTAAGCAGCGTGGCAGGAGCTTCCTCAATAATCTTTTGATTGCTACGTTGCAGCGAGCAATCTCTAGTTCCTAAGGCGACCACATTTCCGTGAGAGTCTCCAGCAATCTGAACCTCAATGTGTCTAGCGCGTGAGATAAATCGCTCAACGAAGATCTCCTCGCTTCCGAAAGCTTTAAGAGATTCACGAGACGCGCTCTCTAGTGAATCTCGGATCTGATCGTCACTTGATACTACGCGCATTCCGCGCCCACCACCGCCAGCGGCGGCTTTGATAATAACTGGATAGCCGACTTCGGTGGCGAATTTTTTTAATCTCTCGACCTGCGAAGCTAGAGAATCCTTTAGAAGTAGAGTCGGAGCTATCGGAACATTAGCTTGCCTGGCGATCTCTTTGGCGTTGGTTTTGCTTCCCAGCTCCCGAATAGTACGAGCCGGGGGGCCGATGAAGGTGATTTCATGTTTCTCTAAGGCCTCGGAGAGGGCTGGATTCTCAGATAGAAAACCGTACCCCGGATGAACGCCGTCAGCGCCAGAGCGTATGGCAGCCTGAACAATAGCGTCTATCGATAAATACGACATCGGGTCACCTATCGGTTCCCGGTAATCCGCTTCACGTGTATGCGGGGCATATACGTCTACATCGCTGTATACGGCTACAGTTTCGATGTCGAGGACCCGACAGGCGCGGATTATTCGGCGCGCAATCTCGCCACGATTAGCGATTAAAACCCTTTTAATCGATCGGCTGGTCGGGCTCATCTCTTTTTTCTTTACATCCTAAAAGTTCCGAAGGCTTTGGGTGTTCTGGACTGCTCTTTTGGAGCGACAGACAACGCCAGGCTTAGCGCGGCTCTCGTTTCCGTCGGACAGATGACCCCATCATCCCAAAGGCGAGCGCTCGCGTAGATGGCATCGGTCTGCCCGAGGTATTGACCTTTAATCTCTTCGTAATAGGCTTTCTGAGCCGCTTCATCCCATGATTCGCCACGACCTTTAGCGCTATCGGCGCGTACTTGGGTAACAACACTCGCCGCTTGGTCAGGTCCCATAACACCTATTCTTGATTGCGGCCAAGTCCAGAGAAATCTTGGTCCGTAGGCGCGCCCACACATAGCATAATTACCAGCCCCGTATGAGTTTCCAACAATGACTGTATACTTAGGCACTCTAGCGCAGGCGACGGCCGTTACCATCTTAGCTCCATCCTTGGCGATCCCGCGGTGCTCGTACTCCTTGCCGACCATAAAGCCGACTATATTTTGTAAGAACACGAGAGGGATGTCGCGTTGATCGCAGAGTTGGATAAAGTGGGCGGCTTTCAGAGCGCTCTCTGAAAAGAGAATCCCATCATTGGCGACGATACCAACCAGATAGCCATCAATTCTTGCAAAGCCGCAGATAATCGTTGTTCCGTAATTGGCTTTAAATTCGTCAAGCTGGCTCTCATCAATTAGCCGCGCGATGATCTCACGCATTGGGAAGTATTGCTTGGGATCAGATGGTATCAGGCTGTTTAGATCGTTTGGGTCGAAGCGTGGAGGCTTTGGTAGTTCCCTGTTGATGCGAGTCGGACAGATGTTTCTTAGGGATGCTACAGAGCGACGAGCCATCATCAGAGCCTCCTGATCAGAGTCGGCTAGGTGGTCGGTTACTCCGCTGGTTCGTGAGTGCACATCGCCTCCACCTAATTCTTCCGCGGAGACAACTTCGCCAGTAGCCGCTTTTACCAGGGGTGGGCCCCCTAAAAAGATCATACCTTGCTCTCTAACTATAATCGCCTCATCGGACATCGCTGGAACATAGGCACCTCCGGCAGTGCACGATCCAAGAACTACGGCGATCTGAGGAATCCCAGCGGCGCTCATTGTGGCTTGATTGAAGAAGAGCCGGCCGAAGTGATCTTTATCCGGAAACACCTGATCTTGAAGTGGCAGGTAGGCTCCTCCTGAATCAACTAGGTATAAACACGGAAGCCGGTTCTCAAGGGCTATATCTTGAGCGCGTATGTGTTTTTTAACGGTCAGAGGGAAGTAGGTGCCACCTTTAACGGTCGCGTCATTGGCAACAATCATGCACGGCATACCCTCGACTATGCCGATGCCGGTGACTATTCCCGCACCGGGCCTTAGCCCCTCTTTGTACACTTCGTGACCAGCTAACTGGGCGACTTCAAGGAAAGCGGTCCCGGGGTCTATTAATTGGGCGATGCGGTCGTGAACCAGGAGCTTTCCTCTTTCGAGATGTTTTACCACAGCCGGGTCACCTGCCGGTGGTTTTGATCGGGACCGGAGGTCGTCTAACCTAGTCAGAAAGCTCTGGAAGGCGGAGCGGTTGTCGGTAAAAGGGGAGTCGGATAGGGGTAATTTTGAACCTATGTACATACGTTAAGAGGGTAGGTAACCGAGAGTCAGGCGTCAACGAGGAATCGGCTGCCCCGCGCGGTCTCTGAGAGGGCGCTTGGGGCCTTCGAAATCAGCTCTGAAATCAGCGCGGTCTCTGAGAGAGCGCGCTTTAAGTTGCTGTATAGATTGGGTAAAAAGGATTTTTGCGATTCTTGTCGTGTAGTTTTTGTTAAACCGGTACAATGGGGGGGCTGTGCAAAAAAGGCGCTTGGAAGCATTGAAATTCCACCTAAGTTTCTTTCCAGGCAAATCGGAGGCATTTGTGAATAATAAAGATTTTAAAGATGTTAGCGGGTCGTTGAGTGTTGTTAGGCCCCCCGTACCGTATCTCCGCAAGGGGGTTTGTTACGTAATGTTCGCATTCGAGTTGGGGCTGTCGGTCAAGCTCGAGATGGCCGCACAGAAGCTCAAGCAGGACGTAGAGCGGACGAAGTTTAGGCGAAACAGGCGCGCCCCTAAGTATTTTGATTACGATCCGCCACCTCTTCGGATAGTTCAGCATGGCCAGCAAATTAACACTGGAAAGTTCTTTACTAGACCACAAGCTGAGATCACTCTCTTCGATTTTGGAGGATGCTCAGTTAGTTATCAGATTGATATCGCGGGACCGATGTCACATCTGATTGAACTAAGTGAGGTGCTTTACGACAATGCGTTTCTTCTGGAAGACGCTAGAGAGCGAGTTAAGCAGTTAATGCATGAGATCGGCGATTGCATCTCGCGTCCTAATCTAAACGAGTCAGTAGAGGATTTCGTAGTTTATCATTTAGAGGACTTTGAAGGTCAGCCGCATATCTCTTCGCTACTAGAGCAGGGTAATCGTGAGTTCGCATCGCTTTTGAGAGCTGAGCGCGATGAGCTAGGTGATGAGGAGATTCACGACGCGCTTAGCACCAGAACAACTTATGGCGCCAAGGACTGCGCTGTGATCGATTGGAATGGAGCGCTTTTCTTCGGACAAAACGTAGACGATGTGAGAGCAGTTCTGGAATTTTGTAACGTCGAGTTTCTGGAGATGCGCTTCCTAGATGAGCAGCTTGATGACTATCTTGAGGAAGCTTACGCCGTTCTGACAACTAAGAAGAAACGAGGTGGAGGGGCGGATCTAAACAAGGTGGCGCGGCTTCAGGTAGATTCGGCGCTTTTATACGAGGCTGTAGAGAACGCACTGAAACTTCTGGGAGATCAGTACCTGGCGCGAGTCTACTCTTTAGCTTCGGGGAAGTTTCACCTATCTGAGTGGAACAGTAGTATTCGCAGAAAACTCGATACGCTCGACAGCATCTATCAGAAGCTGTCCGACAAGGCTACTCAGAAGCGATCGGAGGCTATGGAGTGGACTATTATAGTTCTGATCCTAATAGAGGTGCTCATGGGTCTGTGGGAGCGTTTTTAGGGCTTTCTAATACTTTTTTACTCTGCTACCTCTGACGGGATGAAGTTTCCTGTAGCAGTTGTTATTACCATAACGTGTTGTTTCGCCATCGCGACTCTGACTTGGTTCGCGACTGGGCTCGGATTGCCTTACGGAGCTGAAGGAACCAAGGATTTCATTCAGTACTGGTCAGCTTGGCGACTCTTGTGCTCGGGACAGAATCCATACGATGCCTCTCTAATGCATCAGACGCAGTTGGGTTTGGGTCAGGCCGCGGATGTAACTATTATGATGTGGAATCCACCGTGGGTTCCGCTTCTAATATCTCCTGTATTGGCTCTGCCATTTGAGGTATCCGCTCTATGTTGGTTCTTCTGCAACATGGGATTAATCGGGCTCGTCGTGGCCGCGATTCCGTCAGTGTTAGGGCATGGCATTCAGCGACCTTGGGTTTATGGAGTAGGGGCGTTGTTTTTGCCTGTAATTGACTGCCTAAAATTAGGGCAGCTAAGTCTCTTCCATGCCTTTGGGTTCATACTTTTTCTCTGGTGCGTGAAGAATGAGCGATACTTCCTCGGAGGGGTTTCCGCGCTACTGATGAGTGTTAAACCGCATATCTATTTGACTTTAATTATTCCTCTTTTGTTCTGGTTTCGTCAGGTAGGCGTAAGAAATGCTGGGCTATTCGTGTTAGGTGGTGCTGTGAGCATGTTGCTGGCGGCGATAGCTATCTCAGTGATTGAGCCGCGAGCTATCAATTGGTGGCTCCAGGGCTTAAGTAGCCCTGAACTCGGTCTTGGCGTTGTCCCTGTCAGACTGTGGAGAACTGCGACCTTCGCAACGCAGCTGCGGGCGCTATTAACCCCTGCATTAGGCTATATTCCTGACTGGCCCTTGTGGGTAATCCCGTGTTTGGGACTTATAGTAACAGCAACCGCGATGTTGGGGATGTCGCGCCGAATTGAATGGTCGAAGATATCGCCTCCTATCATCTGCCTTAGTTTTATCTTCGCCAGCTACGGGTGGTTTTTTGATCAGTCGGTCTTATTAGTAGCTCATTTCTCGGTGCTTTTAACCGCGCTAGCTGGAGGAGGTGTATACCGGCGGATCGTCGAAATAATCGCGTTGCTCGCCATTCAGCTACTGATCCTCTTTCTGGAGATGCAACCAGGCAGCGCACAGCACCATTACACCTGGGTACCTCTAGCTCTTTTGCTGCTTATTTGGCGGCAAGACGCGGCGCGCCGCAACGCAATAAAAAAAACGGTATAATCAGCTAATTATCAGTAGTTACGTTTTTTAATACCAGTCGAGCACCGAGCTCAATAGGTGCGGCATCTGAATTTATAGGGGGCAGTTGAAGGTTAACGCCCACTATCGGGCGTTCCTCCGCAGCCCACCATGTTCAGGAGGAAAAAATGGCATTTGGCGATAGTGAAACCACAAACGGTTTTAATTCAGGTTTCGCCACTTCGGTTTTAGAGACATTAATTGAAAACAAATCTGGATACGCTCACGGTCCAGAGAGAGCATTGCTTTCAGCCCTGCTCTTTGATGGGGTGCAGTCTTGCATCAGTTACCTTTTAGCGGAGACTCCTGACGAAAGGTCACGTTTTCGTGAGGCCTATAATTGGGTCATGGAATCCGATTCCGACTACGCATTCTCATTTTTATGCGTGTGCGAGGCGTTGGGAATTAACCCGGAGTACCTCCGGCTTGGGCTGATTAACGCGACTAACTCATTATTAGAGTCCGTTAGTAAGTCGAGGCGTAACTCCTAGAAAACGAGGCAAAACCTCGCTGACGCAAGCTTTTGCTCGGTATCGGCGGTAGTAGTACCGTTTCTGACAAAACATAGCGATAGCGAGGTTTGCTCCATGCCCTAGCTCTCAAACTCCTCTCCCTCATCATCAAACTCGCCACTGGCTGGGGATGATGGAACTCGGTAATTCTCTCCAAACCACTTCGAGAGATCGTTTAATCTACATCGCTCAGAGCAGAATGGCCCGGATGATTCCTTTGTCTTAGAAATCTCTTTGCCACAAACGCGACACAGATCACTAGTAGGTTTGCCTGGATTATTCATACAGCATCGGTCTTACTGCTTAAGGGCCTTCAATCCAATACTGCGATCAAGAGATGATTGCTCCGAGTAGGTTTTAAAGCCGGTTTCGATCATATTTTCGATTAACTGGGTGTAAAGCACTCTAGGCTTCGAACGTGCCCAGAGGTAAAAAGCGCAGGAGCCCGGGAATGCATTCAGTTCATTGAAATAAAGCTTCTCTGTGGCCAGGTCTACGATAAAGTCAAGGCGCGCCACACCTGAGCATCCTAGTAATTTGAATGATTTCTTCCCGTATTCGATTACGTTAGATCTAAGTGTCTCATCAAGGTCCTGCGGGTCTATTACACGCGTAAGACTCGCCATACCTTGAGATTGACCGGTCTTCTTACCGCCACCGCGGAGATACTTCTCTTCGTATGAAAGCACTCCTGAGTCAGATACCGGGATCTCAACTACTGAAGCTTGCGTGCCGTTATAGTCTCGAATCGATACGTTGATCTCCATAATCTGAGAAACGCACGGCTCTATGATCGCCATGGTGTCGTAGCGAAAGACCTTAGCTAAAGCTGGGCCTAATTCATGCAGCTCCTTGACGCGCGATACTCCGATACTAGATCCAAGGTTGCACGGTTTCACAAAGAGCGGCAGCTCTTTAAAACCTTCTTGAGCTGTCACCCATTCGACTGTCTCGCTTAAGTTTTTGTGCGCATCTTCTCGGGTTACTGTCAGGGCTGGAAGCACGGGTATCCCATGCTCTTTAAGATACATCTTGCAGAGGTACTTGTTCATCGTAATCGCCGATGATGGAACGTTGCTTCCTGTGTATGGGACTTTTGCTAATTCAAATAATCCCTGAATACATCCATCTTCTCCAAATTGACCGTGGAATACCGGCAGATAGATATCGATCGGGATAATCATTGAATCGATCGAGAGAGCTTGTTTAGCGAAGTCCATCGGCCCACCGACCTTCATCAATCCTCCGACTCCCGGTTTAGGCAGGAGAGTAACTTCCTGGAGCTTTGATAGCGAGGCGGGAACAGACCGATAGAACGACCTGTCGAATAATTCCTTTCCGGTATACCAGCACCCATTTGGAGCGATATAGACGGGGGTAACATCGTATTTCATCGGGTCGATCGCCGTCATCAATTGTAGCGCGCTGATAACAGATATCTCATGCTCAACCGAACGGCTTCCGAATAGAACCGCCACCCGCGGACGCTTTAAATTAGTGGTAGTCATAAGATTAAAACTCCTAGAATTTAACTCGACCCTCTAAGAGATCTCCGAGGTCGTTCTCAATAAGCACAAGATCCCCCTTGGCGCCTCGCGATGAGATTACAGAGAACGCCTCATCGCGGGTGTCTACTATAACTACCTTCTCCTTCGGATAATTAGCTAAGTTTAATCCAGCGGTGAGAGCCTCACCATTTATCTTGCCAATTACGATAAACAGGTCAGCGATACCTGCCGCGATTGATGCGAGCCTCTTGTTCTGCTCAAATTGCTGCTCGCCCAATTCCACCATTCCTGGTGTCATCACTATTCGTCTGGTAGCCGGCAGATCCTTAAGCACCTCTAGGGCCGCTTCAAAACCTGTCGGGTTAGAATTGTAGGCGTCGCGCAGAAATGAGACATCAGGTTTGCGGTCGAGCACCAATCGATTATCAACTGGCTCAAGATTCGCTAGGCACGCTGTGGCATAAGTAGGGTCCGCGCCTAAGGCGCATGCCATGGTAAACGCCCCGAGAATATTCAAGAGGGCAGGGCGACCAAGAAGACGGGTGTGCCCGGGATATTGCTGCCCCTTCCAGTGTATAACAAAAGATGTTCCTTTCTCGGAGAACGATATATCGGTGGCAAGACAATCAAGCGCTCCAGCGCTCGTATCTAGCCCGTAGATCAGGACCTTTTTACCAGCATGCTGACTGGCCATCCTTCGCGCGTTTGGACTATCGCCGTTACAAACAAGGATTCCATCTGTTGGCAGAGCCTGGGCTATCTCTGATTTAGCGATGAAAACGTTCTCCGGGCTACCGAATCGCTCCAGATGCATAATGCCAACGGAGGTAACAAGCGCTGCCTTTGGAGGTGTGAAGTCGCACAAACGCTTGATAGAGCCGATATTATAGGCGCCCATCTCCATCACGGCGTAGCGGTGTTGCTGGGTAAGATCCTCGCGGATCGCCCTAGTGATCCCCATCACAGTATTGATGCTTTTTTTAGGCCAGAAAGTAGGGGCGAGACACTGATTAAGGAGCTCTCCAAGAGCCGACTTCGCCCCGGTCTTTCCGTAGCTCCCGGTTATGCCGATTACAAATGGATCTACCTCATGAAGTATCCTTTTCGCGTCATTATAGAAGCGATCCTGCAGAGCCTTCTCGGCTGGCCAGAGGACCGCGTTGGCGAGCATTAACAGGAAAGGGGGGAGCTGAAGCAAAAAGATCGCGTATAGAGCTAAGTTCGTGACTGCTGGCCGTGTTGAATGACAGGAGGAGCAGCAACCAAAGCACAGGGGCAGAACCGTGAGCAGGACAAATGCTCCAAAAGCTACCCAGGCGATCTTCGATGCGCGTTGGGTCATTGAGATCTTAATCTTACCGGCTCGTCGTGGGTCCTCTTCTAGATAAGTGACGATCGCTAGCAGCGCCGCTGCTCCCAATATCGATAAGATTAACTTAAGAAATTGACCTGGGATAAACCATGTTGAGACAGCAACCGCTACGGCTACCAAGAAGCCTCGAGTGTCGAATGCTCGTTTGTCTTTTAGCCAGCTCCAGAACCGCTTGCTCGAGTACTCCTCCTGTTGGTAGTAGCGAAGATAGGAAAGTATTCTCCTCCATCCAAAGGCCAGTATAGCGGCGGTTAAAAGCCAAATTGAAAAGCACTTCATTTTGAGAGCCCTCGCTTATCTAAGAAATCCTCAATATATTTTGCCATCAGGTGAGCCCCAACGTCATTAAACGGCTCGTGACCTTTATTGGGAAATACGTGTAGCTCAGAGTCCTTAATCACAGCGCGAAACGAGTTCGCCAGGTCGAGAGGAGTTTGAGTGTCGTCTTCTCCCCATAAAAGAAGAGTGGGTGTCTTAATCAAACTAGCTTCCGCCGACTGATCTTCATTAACTGTTTTGACCAGGGTTTTTCGCAGTTCGCCAGCCGCTTTGTAATCCGCGGATCCGAACCTAGGGGCAAAGTAATGAGCGAATATCCTCGTCCCCACAGCGGCGTCGATCTTCTTGGCGATATTTCCCAGGGTTCTGATCGCTTTTAACTTTAAGTCCTCTATTGGAGCACGTTTGCGTTTTAGGCCGTGGCTACCAATAAGCACAACTCCCTTCGCGAGTTCGGGATACCGCGATGCCAATCGAACCGATAGTCGTCCTCCAAATGAGTGCCCAATCAGTACTGCCGAAGAGATGTTATTCTGATCGAAAAAGCGCTTTACTCGCTCAGAGTACTCAAAGGTTCCCCAGCCCCCTCCATCGTTAGATGCGCCTGCCGGTAGAGGCGATAACCCGAATCCTGGGAGGTCTAGTAATACAACCCTGTAGCGAGTCGCCAGAAGCTCTCCCAGCGGGCGCAGGGCGACAAGCGAACTTGCCCAACCGTGAAGCAATACCAGGGTCGGTGTCCTCTCATTGACATCTGAAGGGCTCAGGGTTACCGAATTAATTGGTGTATCTGTAGAGTTTGAGTTTTGCGCGGCAAATTCCATGGCGAGATTCTCATCTAGAATGGGATTCGGCGCAAGCAAATAGCCGCACTTTCCGGCTGGTTCAAAAGGCTGGCATCCGACATAATAAATAAGGTTTCTACACAAAGGATCTTCAGAGCATGGATTACGCCTCTCCGATAACTTCACACCGTTTTAGGGAACTCAAAGCGCCGTCGCCAATTGACTATGTTCTGATCTCAACGGTTTTGTTGTTGATCGGTTTCGGTTTGGTGATGGTGTACTCAACAACGGGAATAGTTTCTCATGAAAAGATGGGGGACGCGGTTTTCTTCGCTAAGCGCCAGACGCTATCGGCTATCCTCGGATTTGGTTTGATGTTGATCTGCATGCGGATCCCCTTCGACCTACTGAGAAGGGCTTCGCCATATCTCTTCGTTGTATCCATCGCCCTTCTAGCACTGCCCCTTATGCCAGGTATCGCCGATCGCGCTGGGGGCGCTTCGCGGTGGGTTAAGCTAGGACCGATCCGGTTTCAGCCAGCGGAATTCGTCAAGGTGTGCATGGTTGTCTTTATGGCGGGTTTTTTCGCCCGGCATGAATCGAGGATTACCTCGTTTTTTCACGGAATCATAAAGCCATTTGGGATGGTAGGAATGGCAGCGGCGCTTCTGTTGCTGCAGCCCGATTTCGGATCGTCGGCGGTAATTATAGTCGTTGTTTTGGCGATGGCTCTTACAAGCGGTGTTAGGTTGGCTCACATGGCGATGTGTTCGGTCGCGGTGGCGGTCATCCTCTCAATCCTAGTCGCTATCTCTCCATATCGCATGATGCGCGTAGTGAGTTTTCTCTCTCCATTCGCTGACGCTTCAGGTAAAGGATACCAATTAATTCAATCGCTGATCGCAGTTGGGACGGGCCAGATTTGGGGAGTTGGGCTCGGAGCGAGTCAGCAGAAGTTGTTCTTTCTCCCCGCTGCGCACACCGATTTTATCTTCGCGGTGATCTCTGAGGAGCTGGGGCTTGTCGGGGGATTGATTGTTATTTTCGCTTTCCTAATCATTCTGTGGCGTGGACTGTTGCTCGCCAAAAGTGTTCGAGGGGACACGTTTCTCTTCGCGTTGTCGGTTGGATTAACGATGATGATTGTGGCACCAGCTCTGCTAAACGTTGGAGTAGTCATAGGTGTTTTGCCAACAAAAGGCATGGTGTTGCCGTTAGTTGGTTACGGTGGCTCAAGTTTAATGGCCTGTATGGCTGTTGTCGGCCTTCTTATCGGGATAAAGCGAGAAGGCTCCCGCAGTCTAATACCCCTTCAGTAGAGATATTCAATGTCAGAAGCTAGCGTAGCCAGCGGTACTGAATCAGCGGTGGAGTCGAGAGAGGTGACCAAGGGGTCGGCGCGGGTATTAGTGGCAGCTTCTGGAAGCGGTGGGCATTTAATCCCGGCGTTGCACATCATGCGAGGTGTAAAATCGCTTGAGCCAACGGCGATAGTTGAATTTGTCGGAGCGGGAAGGCCCTTAGAGGAGAAGATTATCATCGGGGCAGGATTTACTAGGCACGTCGTAGCCGCGGCGGGTGTAAAGGGAAAGGGGCCAATAGCTCTGATTAAGTTGGCCTTTGTTCTCCCTAAAGGGTTTTTGCAGTGCGTGAAGCTTTTTCGCCGCTTTAAGCCAGATGTTGTCGTTGGTGTAGGTGGTTATGTTTCGGTGCTGCCAGTAGTTGTGGCAAAACTAATGGGGATACCGACCTGGGCCCATGAGGCTGAGCTGCATCCAGGATTGGCTAACAGGTTTCTCGGATATTTCGCGAAGACTATATCGACGGCGTTCGCTGAAACAAAGATTAAAGGGGGAGCCAATCTATTTTTTACTGGGCACCCCGTTAGGCCAGAGTTAAGAGGGGTCGAGCCGAATCCGGAGGGCCGCGAGCTCCCCACAAGACTCTTGGTTTTAGGAGGCTCCCAGGGGGCCCGCAGTTTGGATAACGCGGTGACGGGCCTCGGAGAGCTGCTGCATGAGCGAGGGATTGAGGTAGTTCATCAGTGTCGGCCTGACAATTCAGAATTGGTAATTAACGCCTACCGCGCCGCTAAGGTAAAGGCTTCCGTAGTTCCGTTTATCGATGATATGGCCGGAGCTTACCAGTGGTGCGATCTAATCATTAGTCGTTCAGGAGCAGGTTCTGTAGCGGAGATAGGCTGCGTTAATCGGCCGACTATATTTGTCCCTTATCCCTTTCAACAGGGGACTCATCAGAGCGACAACGCGCAGACACTGGCAAAAATTCATAAAGCTATCGTGGTAGAGGAGACGGCCCCTGAGTTTCCTCGGAGATTAAAAGAGGCTCTTTTAGAGCTTCTAAAGCCGGATGTTTTTCAAGCCATGAAAAAAGCGCCGTCTGACCCAAAAGCGCTTGATGCGGCGGAGGTGATCGCCCGAGGAATTCTGGAGCTTAGAGAGTAATTTCAGGCATATATACCTTCCGCACCGTTGTCCGCCCCTGCGGCATCAGAATCTATAAGGTCTAAGGAAACTCTTACCTTACGGAGGCGTTATGAAAACAGCTACTACTCCTAAACAACCAACAGCGGGTACAGCACAGGCTGTGGTCAGTCAATCCCCGGTGGATTACATGACGAAGGCCGTAACAGCCCTTGGTTTGAATGGTTTAGGCGCTATCGCGGCCGTTATGACGAGGGACCCGGCGGTTGAGGTGCCGGACGAAAACGTATCTGTAGCTGGCCATCTTAAAGGGGCGTTTGCATTTGTTGATGCGTGTGAGGGTGACGAGAGAAAATGTGTATTTAACACTTGGGAAGGCGCCATTAGCTATGGATATACGGTTGCCGGGACCTTGCGGGGCGGAAATGTCGTCGAGGATAACGGTGCCATAATTATCAAAGCCAGAAGCTCCGCGGGAGACAGAACTATCTCGATTGCTCCTATCGCTTGAGGAATTTTTGACCTTTTTCAATAGATGACGCACACCGATATTCGGTGTATCATCCTAAAAAGAGCAGTTGCGGGTCTTAAAACGGCGCATCTGCTCAAAATCACTTTGGCTTTTGAATTTTCGGTGCTCACCCTGACGGTGCCAGGGTTGCGCTCCGAAAAATTCAAAAATCCTGCGTGCTTTT
>JBIKWQ010000129.1:0-17157 GCA_044356215.1 Bdellovibrionota bacterium
CCAACGGATACGCCAACTAACACACCGACAGATACGCCGACAAATACGCCAACCAATACACCTACGCAGACCGCGACAAATACGCCAACTGACACACCGACAAATACGCCAACAGATACACCGACAAATACACCGACAAATACACCAACAGATACGCCAACTAATACGCCGACCGATACGCCAACTAATACGCCAACGAATACTCCAACAAATACCCCGACAGATACACCAACAGACACGCCAACTAATACTCCAACGAATACGCCAACGGTAACACCAACTAATACTCCGACTAACACGCCAACAGATACGCCAACTAATACACCGACAGATACACCGACGGATACTCCAACTAATACACCGACGAATACACCGACTAATACGCCAACAAATACACCAACTCAGACCGCAACAAATACGCCAACAGATACGCCGACAAATACGCCAACAGATACACCGACAAATACGCCAACAGATACACCGACAGATACGCCAACTAGTACGCCAACCAATACACCAACTGATACGCCGACAAGCACCCCAACTAATACACCAACCGATACACCAACAGATACGCCAACTAATACTCCAACGAACACGGCAACGGTGACACCGACAAATACGCCGACAAATACACCAACAGATACACCGACAAACACGCCAACAGATACACCAACAGATACACCGACATATACGCCGACAAACACTCCAACGAACACCCCAACGAATACGCCAACTCAGACAGCGACCAGTACGCCAACCGATACACCAACAAACACACCGTCCAATACACCAACCAATACACCAACCGATACACCGACAACTACTCCAACGAACACGCCTACGGATACACCTACAGAAACACCGACAAATACGCCAACCAACACGCCAACCGATACCCCGACCGTAACCCCAACAAGTACGCCGACAGATACACCAACCAGCACGCCAACAGACACACCGACCGGTACGCCGACGAATACACCGACAAGCACGCCAACTAACACCCCAACCGATACCCCAACCGATACCCCGACGAATACGCCGACGAATACACCAACCGATACACCGACAGTGACGCCAACAGATACGCCAACAGATACACCGACGGTAACGCCAACTAATACACCGACGAGTACGGCAACCGATACGCCAACTGACACTCCAACTAATACGCCAACTGATACGCCAACAGATACACCGACAAATACGCCGACTAACACGGCGACAGACACTCCAACTAATACACCGACAAATACACCAACCTATACGCCAACTGATACACCGACTAGCTCGCCGACATATACGGCGACGGATACGCCGACAGTTACACCGACAGATACTCCAACTAATACACCAACTGATACTCCGACTAGCAGTCCGACATACACACCAACAGACACACCAACCGCGTCGCCAACATACACACCAACAGATACACCAACGGCTACACCGACGGATACACCGACCGACACTCCAACTAGTAGCCCGACGGTCACACCGACTTACACGGCGACGGACACCCCGACTGTAACTCCAACAGACACCCCAACTTACACACCAACAGACACGCCGACAGACACACCTACTGATACTCCGACCAACACGCCAACAGCCACCGGAACATCAACGCCGACCTACACACCGACCGATACACCTACCGGCACTCCGACTAACACGCCAACTGATACCCCTACAGATACGCCAACGCATACCCCGACGAATACACCGACCGATACGCCAACTAATACCCCAACTAATACGCCAACCAACACGCCGACGAACACACCAACATCGACGCCGACGAGCTCGCCAACAAACACACCTACCGTGACACCGACAATGACGGCTACTGATACCCCAACTAGCTCGCCAACTTACACGCCAACAGGCACACCTACAGATACACCGACGAGTACACCAACATCGACACCGACGAACACTCCAACGGTTACACCGACCAGCACACCGACAAATACTCCAACTGTAACGCCTACTAATACGCCGACGTACACCGCTAGTAATACGCCTACCGAGACACCGACATTTACTCCAACTCCACCTTCATACAACTTGAGCTTCCGAGTGGTGCGTGCATCTGGAACACCGCCTACTGGAGACCCAAGTGAACAGCAGACACCTATACCAGGCTTAAGGGTTGAGGTGGTAGAGGAGATTCAGACAACACCAGTGGCTATACATGAGGTGTTAACAGATAAAGACGGTAAACCGCTTACTCAGATCCAAGTTGATAGCGCATCCGACGTTACGATTCAGTCTCTCGACGCGACTATAGCCCGATTCGCGGCGTCTGGCCCGGCCAGTGAGTTCGCGGATCCTCTAGCTCCAGCGGTAGTCGCTACTCCGATGATCGACTCGATGGTTGCTTGTCGAAGTATAGTAGCGGGCACTCCAGTTGTTGAGTTTAGATACAACAATATGAACGAGGCTCCGACAGAGGCATTGGTACCGATTACAGGCCTAAATCCAGAACTCTATAGAACACCTGAAACCCCACTGGACGATCTACGGCTCAATAGCATCAGGGGCGGCGATAGTGATGTTATACCAGATGCGAGCAATAGAGGAGCTACGCCGAATGAGTCTAAACAGCTATTCATTAATGGTGAAGGATCGTTCCGCGTGCCATATGATACAGGATTTGGACCGCTTACATGGAGCTTCATCGGTAAGGAGACAACTGTTGATAGCTCTACCAACCTCTGCGAAGGCGAGGGAACGATAAGATGTGATCTGCTATCACCTGAGCTAATCGAGCGTCTTGTAACCGAGCTACGTAGCACAGTGTCTGGAACTCTCAAAGCGGCTTCGAAGGTGATGAAGCTTGGAAGAAGTCCGTATCTAAAATCCAGCTCTAAAGCGATACGGGACATCCGCCGTCAGGCCAACGAACTTCTCGGAGCGTGGGTATGTCCTGCTGGAGCGACCATACCAAATAATAGCTGTGGCGCGATGAAGTTCCCGGCGAGCGCGCTGCAGAAGACTCACGAAGGTATATTCAGTAAACCAAGTCCGGTAAGACGACAGGTATTTGATAAACTCGGTAAATCTTACAACAGACGGTACCAGAGATTCCTGGCCACCACGTTCCCACAAGAGATAGTAAAGTGCGGAAAGTAAGCTCCTCTCCTCCCTAACCCTCGAGCCTGAAAGCGATAGGAACAATTAAAGCGAGCTTGTTTTTGCGTAGGTCGTTTGGAAAAGCGGGAAATGGCGCGGCGCGCTCAGCCATAGCCTTAAGCTCCTCATCGAGGATCTGAGTCTCTGTGGATCGTAAGATCTCTACATTAGCCAATGAGCCGTCAGAGCTAATCTCAAGCCGTATCGATCCTTCTCCGGACATTCGGCGCTTCAATGCTCTCTCGGGGTAGCGCTTCGCTCGCGCTATAAGTGTAGCCACCATATCTTGATAACTAATCCGTGCCTGCTCGAGTGAAATATCCACTCCGTTAGCGGTTCCGAGTTTGCCTGTCGAATTGCTTTCTCTCGCTTCTGAATCTCTCGATCGCTTAGAGCTATCCTCGTTGGTCGATCGATCAAGATTATCTTTGAGCTTGAGTGTAGAAGCCGGGATGATCCTTTTCGGAGACTCTGACTTCGTTGGAGTAGCAGGAGTAATTTCCGGTTCCGGCTTTTTATCCAATTCAGAGGAAATCACGGGAGTAACAGGATCTGGCTCTCCCTTTGGAAGTAGAGTGTCTAGCGCCGATAGCGGCACTATCGTTACATCTAGGATCTGTTCCTGCGGAATACCTACGAGCTCTTCACGTTGCCAGTAGGTAATGGCTAGGCAAATCGCGACAAGAAGGGTGTGAAGAGCCAGAGAGATAGCTGCCGCGCGTTTAAATAAAGGTTGCGCGTCATCGAGTCGCGACCCTCGCGGCACTGGATGCGGCCCCGCGCCATGGCGACTACACGCAACCTGAGATGGAAGAGATAAAGCAGACACTTTGAATCCAAATAACTTATGCCGAGTTTTTAGTATTTCGCCTACGTATTAATACTACAGAGGCAGATATATAATCAATCCCTTCGCTTGGCATATCAAACACCCGCAAGATAATTATGGAGTCCTTAAGTGCCCTGGTGTTTTAAAGCTACAAATACAGTAATTTTAGCCAGTTATCATCACAGGTCCTCAATAGAACTGAGGATCCTCTGCGCCTGGAGGCGAATATCGCTCTTCTCTTTCTCAGGCATCTTCTTTAGTAACTGGTAGCCCATACCAATTCGAGGGTTCTTCGACAGCTCGTCCTCGTGGCGCATTAAAAAATCCCAGTAGAGCGAATTGAAAGGACACGCCCGCTCCCCTAAACGCTCCTTGTATCGATAGAAGCATGAGCCGCAGTAGTTAGACATCTTGTTTACATACGCTGCGCTTGAGTGATACGGCTTCGTGCCAACGATCCCTCCATCCGCAAATTGACTCATCCCTCTGGTGTTAGGAAGCTGTACCCATTCAAGGGCATCGATATAGATCCCCAGATACCAGGCATCAACTTGGTCGGGATCGATTCCAGTCATCATAGTGAAATTACCAGTGACCATTAAACGCTGTATGTGGTGCGCGTAGCCCTCGCGAAGTGACTGAGTCACGGCGTGTTTTACACAGTTCATCTTAGTTTCACCGGTCCAAAAATAACCCGGGAGATCTCTTGATGCGCCAAGGGCGTTGAGGGTTTTGTACTTAGGCATCTCTGTCCAGTAGATCCCGCGCATAAACTCGCGCCAGCCTGCTATCTGTCTAACAAATCCTTCGACCTGAGCTAGACTTATCGCGCCTTTACTCGCTTTAAACGCGGCGACCGCGGCATCAACTACCTCTAATGGGGAGATGTGCTTAACATTTAACGAGAACGAGAGGCGCGAGTGAAAGAGGAAGGGATAATCCGTATGCATCGCGTCCTGATACGAGCCAAAGCTTGGCAGAAGCTCATTACAGAAATACTTTAGAGTGCTCAGCGCCTCGGTCCTTGTAACGGGCCAGGTGAAACTATCAGGCTCGACTGAGCCGATAGTCTCTATTTGCTCTGATTTTATCAGTTTTATGAGATCGCTAACGTTTCGCTTAAAGAGTTTAGGTTGAGGTGGCTTTAGATCCTTAGGGAGTTTGTTGCGGTTCTCTGCGTCGAAATTCCATCGACCACCTAGGGGCTCGCCGTCCTCCATCAATATGTCATATCGTTTCCTTACAGCCCGATAGAAGCTCTCCATCACGTAACGTTTGTGGCCCTTAAAGACATCTGCAAAAAAATCTGGCTCTACGAGGAAGTGTTCGCTAGATACGCACCTGCTTTGGAGAGATAAGGTATTACAGAGAGCTTTTAGGTTATCGCTGACGCGATATTCGTCCGGTTGCTGATACTCAAAACTTGAGTAATTCCCAGATTCGATAATTCGCTTGATATTTCCCTCAAGAGACCTAGAGTTGTCTCGGTCGTCAAGGGTGATGTAGATAACTTTAAATCCCTTGGATTGTAATTCATCAGCAAACGCGCGCATCGCTAAAAAGAAGGCTATAACTTTCTGAATGTGGTGCTTTACATACTCGGATTCAGCATGTACCTCCATCATAAGATAGGTGACTGAATCGGCACGTTCCTTAAACCATGAGTGATCGTGATTTAGTTGGTCGCCTAGGATTAGCCTTAAGGTTCTAGTTTTTGTACTCATCAGAATTACTCTTTCCGTTTCGATGCGCTGCTTCTCTGGCATCGCTCACTACAATAAATCACCCGATCCCAGTTGTTGCGCCACCTCTTTCTCCACGCGAAAACCCGCGAGCAGGTAGGGCAGATCTTTGTTGGGAGGTCACTTTTTAGCCCTTTTGGGCGATCTTTAGGGCGTTTCATGGTTATTAAGGTAACAGAGAGGAGGCCAGAGTTCTTCCACAGGCGCCCTTCCTTAGCTATACTGGCCAGCGTTATGAAGAGCAACCTACCTTTTTCAAAATCCGAGATAGATGATCTAACCAGCAGGCATCCCACGCCTTTTTATCTCTACACAGAGAAAGAGATCGTTGATAACGCTAAAAGACTAGTTCAGGCTTTTTCGTGGAATAAAGGCTTCAAAGAATACTTTGCTGTTAAGGCTACACCAAACCCATTTTTGATGAAGATCTTAAGAGCTAACGGTCTTGGAATGGACGCAAGCTCCTTAGCGGAGCTAAAGCTTAGTGAAGCCAGTGGCGCTCGAGGTGAGGAGATTATGTTCACCTCGAATAATACGCCAGCAGCAGAGTACTTAAAGGCGCGTGAGCTAGGCGCTATTATCAATCTAGACGACCTAACTCAGATCGATTACCTCAATGAGCATGTTGGTATTCCGGAGCTTATATCGTTTCGTTTAAATCCCGGATCGGAGCTTGGTGGGTCAGATATAATAGGGAAGCCAGAGGAAGCTAAGTTTGGATTGACCAGAGAGCAACTTGTTGCAGCTTATCGTCAGGCGAAGGAGCTGGGAGCTAAACGTTTCGGTATCCACACGATGCCGATCTCCAATCATTTAGAGATCGATTACTTTCAGCAAACCGTGAGAGTTCTGCTAAAGATATCGCTTGAGCTGCGCGCGGAGCTAGGAATAAATATTGAGTTTATCAATATAGGGGGAGGGCTTGGAATCCCTTACCGTCCGGAGGAGAGGTCGCTTGATGTTGAGGCACTTAGCGGCCTGATCCAGCGAGCCTATCAAGAGACCCTGGCAGGCACCGGCCTTGAGCCACCTAAGTTATTTATGGAGTGCGGGCGATTTATCACGGGACCATACGGATACTTAATCACCCGCGCTGTTCATACAAAAGAGATATACCGTAATTACATCGGTGTAGACGCGACGATGGCTAATCTTATGCGTCCCGGGATGTACGATGCGTATCACCACATAACCGTTCTTGGAAAAGAACAAGCGCCAAACACCGAAGTATACGATGTAGTAGGTTCGTTGTGTGAAAATAACGACAAATTCGCTAAAAAACGAAACCTTCCTAAGATTGAAGTTGGAGATCTGCTGGTCATTCACGACGCCGGAGCTCACGGACACTCAATGGGCTTTAATTATAACGGAAAGCTGCGCTCCGCGGAGTTGCTAAAGAGGCCAGATGGATCGGTTATCGAGATCCGCAGGGCTGAAACTTACAAGGATCTCTTCGCGACGCTGGATCTAGCTCGGGTGGGAGACTTCTCGTAACCATGAAGTACGCCAAGTATCACGGCTTAGGAAACGACTATATCGTGATGAGCGCGAGGGATCTCTCGACGCCTCTGACGCTTGAGATGGTACGACGGATCTGCGACCGGAATTTAGGAGCTGGCTCAGACGGGATAGTTCTCGTGGAGAAAAACACTCCAGCTGGTTTTATCGTCAGGATCTTTAATCCAGACGGCAGTGAGGCTGAAAACAGCGGCAACGGCATGCGGATCGTAGCGCGCTATCTTTTTGATACCAAGCAAGTTGGACGCGAGCCTTTAAATTTATTGGTGAGGGGCGAAAGAAAGATTACAGCGCATGTGCTTGATGCGCGTGACGCGATCGAGGTCGACATGGGACAAGCTGTTTTCTCAAGCTCTGTTATTCCAGTCGCAGGAGAAGAGCGCGAGGTTCTCGGTGAAAAGCTCAATATCCTCGGCGAAGAGCTCACAATCAACTGCGTCAATGTTGGCAATCCGCACTGCGTTATCGTCGGACGTCCGGATATCAAGGATGGCGCGCAGAGACTGGGGCCTTGTATTGAGGTGCACGAGAAATTTCCAAAGAGAATTAACGTCCAGTTCGTTCACGTAATTGATCGCTCAAATATTAGAATTGAGATATGGGAGCGAGGTGCTGGCTACACCTTGGCATCAGGTTCAAGTTCGTGCGCGGCGGTCAGTGTTTGCAGACGTCTCGGCTTGGTAGATAGCGATGTTACAGTGAAGATGCCGGGTGGCGAGCTTAAGATCTCTGTAAGTGATGATTACAAGATAAAGCTAACGGGGCCGATAACCAGAGTCGCGTCAGGAGAGATAGATCCAGAGGTGTTTCTCTGGGGAGCTCAAGAAGAGAGGAGCGATTTTAGAAGACCGGTTAGCGATCTTATCCCGGACGAGTGCTGTACTTCCGAGTCGCTATCTGTACTTCGTAGGGCCAGCGCGGATCAGTTATCTGTCACCGGCATCACCTCGGATTCAAGGGTTGTTAAGCCAGGAGATCTATTCTTCGCTATTCATGGAGCTAAGCACGACGCGAGACTCCTGATAAATGAGGCCTTTGATAAGGGCGCAAAGGCGGTTGTTTATGAGGGCTCTCTGCCTCTTCCGCCTAAGGGTGTTGTAATCCCAGTGGTTGATATCAGACGAGCGCTTTCGTACGCCGCACACAAGTTTTTTGGTGAGCCTAGTCTACTTACCACTAATATTGGTATCACTGGAACGAGTGGCAAGACCTCTGTGGCTTGGATCCTATCGCATGCGCTGCATATCTTAGGAAAGAAGACATTCTTGGGAGGCACCCTCGGGTATGCCACATTGCAAAGTGGTGACACGCCATCAGTGAATCTTAAGGAGCTAGGTAACACCACAATTGATCCGATTACGGTGCATCGGTTTTTATCTGATGAGCTTAAGAGTGGTGTGCAGGCAGCGGTTTTTGAAGCGACCTCGCAAGGAGTTGCTCAACGCAGAATGCGTGATGTCGCGTGGGATGGGGTGATATTCACCAATTTAACCCGTGATCACATGGATCTTCACGGAACGATGGAGGCTTACGAAGCCGCAAAAAGCGAGCTCTTTACCACCGATCTTATGAGCAGCCCAAAGCGTAATCGCTTTGCTGTGATTAATATCGATGACGTCGCAGGTCAGAGGATCGCCTCAGAATTAAAGCATAATCATAAAGAGATCTCTGTAATAACGCTCTCGTGTAATCCGGCATTAAAGAGCGATTTTTGTATAACCGATCTCACCTCAACTGCCTTGGGAATCCAGTATGATCTGAAAGGGCAGGGGGACGCTGTGCGGATCAAGGCAAATTTTATTGGCGACCACAACGCTTATAATCTTGGGTGCGCTGCGTTAGCGCTTCGCGCGCTTGGATTTAAAGGGCCTGATATAACGCGGGCGCTAGAGTTGGTTCCCGCGGTACCTGGGCGACTAGAGCCAGTTTCACGCGCAAAGATACCTGTTTTTATTGATTACGCCCATAAGCCTGATGCGTTAGAGAAGGTGCTTAAATTTTTACGGCCTGTGTGTGCTGGAAAGTTAATCTCGGTTTTTGGATGTGGTGGAGACCGCGATGCAGGTAAGAGGCCGGTGATGGGTGAGATCTCAGCCCGATTAGCTGATAAAACGATCGTTACATCCGACAACCCACGGAGTGAGGATCCAAAGGCGATTATCGAGGAGATCGTTAGTGGTATACCAATGGAGAATCGTGAGAAATTGGTAATAGAAGCCGATCGCCGTAAAGCGATTGAGTTAGCGATCGGCATGGCTACGGAGAGAGATATCGTATTAGTGGCCGGCAAAGGGCACGAGACGTACCAAGAGATTCAGGGGGTGAAGTATCCCTTTTCGGATCCAGAGGTTTGCGCGGAGGTTTTGGGGGTGAGTAGGACTTCCGCGTAGGTCCGCGAGATTTGGTATGACTCCCGTACTCTTGCTCGTAGACCAAATCTTATAACGTGGACGTGAGCGTTTCACGTTTCCCGTGCACGAGCAGGAGCACGATAAACGTCTACGCGCACGGCTTTTACATGTGAAACCTACCTGTAATTGACCCTAACCCCCCTCATACCAGCAACCTCCTATTTACTTTAATCTCGTTAAAGTAAACGCCTAATAGGTGTCACATAGGGGGTAAGTATGAAACTGCCAGGTTGGGAAAAGGTCGCGTCAGCCGAGGAATATCGACAGATGATCGAGGCTGAATATTACCGCCTTAAAGACAAGCGTGAAACGAAACCTGAGCCCACAATGGGTTTAGAGGAGGTTAAACTCAGACTCTTTTTGTCTCTCTTAGATAAGCCGATTGTTCAAGACAACGCTGCCGGATTGGATTCGGCTCATATAGGGGCGAGGTAAGGAGGCGACTTGGGGCAGGCGCTTAAGGAAGCGAGGTTTTGCCTCGTCTCCCTATCTACTCCAGCACCACAATCCCACGGCCAATGAGCTCTGCTAGTAAAGCAGCAGCCTTGGCGTCTTTCACGAGCGGCTTTGCGATGCCATTCGGCACAACAACCCTATTAGCTATCTCTGCCGCCAGCAGAGCTGCTTTGCCGTCGAGATCAAACCGCTCGCCGTTAGCATAGAACCTGATCTCGGACTCCCTTGCCTTCTTGCTTTTAGCCTTAGCCTCAGATTTATCTGATCCCTTCACAAAAGCACATCGAGCGCCTTCAGCTCTGGAGATCTCAGCTCCATCACTGATTGCTTTGCGAATCACCGAGAGTTTCGGCGCTCTGCGTTTGGCGTTTAGCTCAACATCGCAGTAGCTCTCAGTTACATACCGACTTAGCCACGATTCAATCAAAGAATCATTAGCCACCTGCTTGGTGATAATGCCTTTTATCTTCTTTATAGTCTCTGGGGTGATCTCTCCCGGGGCCTGCGGAGCGAGCTCAGGGTCGCAGTATCTCTCTGACTCATCTCCGGTAGATAGAGCCTCAGTCACAACGCCATTTACCAGATCATGAATCGAGGGAGCTCTGAAGCCAACAGAGATCGTCATACACCGATCTCCTCGTGCTATCCCATGGTGCGGAAAACGGGGGGGTAGATACAGAATATCACCTGGCTCAAGAAGCCAACGGTGAGTGGGTTTAAATTTTCTAAGCAGTCTAATCGGCAACCCCGGAACAAAGTCATCTTCGAGAACAGCACGGTCCTCTATCATCCATTCACGGGTTCCGTGAGCTTGCACCAGAAAAACATCGTAGTTATCAACGTGCGCTCCGACGTTACCCTGATCGTATGCGACGCTTATCATGACATCGTCGATGCGCCAGAAAGGAATAAAAGAGAAATTATCAACGAACGCGTTAATCGCCGGAACGAATCGATCGACACCATTAACAAGGATAGTCCAGTGAGTCTTAGGGAGCTTGGAGAATAAGCTAGGCTTAAATGGACCCCGGCGAAGCTCCCAAGGGGTCTTGCCACCCTTCTCCATGATAAGCCGCGACTCCACTCTCGGATCGCAGCTAAGCCCGGCCACCTCATCAGGAGAGATGAGATCTGGAAAAGGTTTAAGAGCACCTTTCATAAGAAGTGGGCGCTTCTGCCAGAATTTCTCGAGAAATTCGCGTTGAGAGTGTTTCCCAAGTACGGGCCAAGATATAGAGCTAAGATTTTTCATATGTGAGCGGCAGAATGCTGGAAAGAGGGGCGTGAGGCAAGTGGGGGAAGATAGCTACGGAGCGCGCGCCTCTGGCGCGCCTGTTCAGCGGACGACATTGTCCGCAGCGGCCAATACTTCAGCGGATTGGCTGTAGTCGCCGATCAGTCTAGAGAACATGCGCCTCTCGAAGCCAGGGCACAATCTAGTCGCAGGCAAAGGGCGCGACCTAGTCGCCTGCTTAACCAGAAGTATAAGTCCAAGCCCTTATTTACTCCCATGGATAGAGTCATACCCGCTTTTTCAGGAGGCATCAGGTTACCAACTTTCCGCTCTATTCTATTAAAGGAAAGAGCTTCTGGTGTTCGTCGCCACTAGCTAGGATTGACACCCGATAATATCGCTGCATTCATGAATAATTGGTACTCTGCGATCAAAGCTTCGAAGTTGGCTTGTCGATCGCTTGTCCATAATTTGCCAACCTTGAAGCATCGGGAGCGCTCAATACTGTCTTGCTGCAATTCATTTAGTCCACAATAGGCTTTAGCCGACCTAGCTGTCCTCGGTTGACTATGATTTGGTATGTACCTTACGCCTATCCCCAAGTCATTCCTTCCGTCAAGTCCTTTATATTCAGCTTCCGTTCGAAGTTTATCCATGAATTGGGCGACAAGCGATTGGAATCCTGTTGCAGCCTCTCCTATAGGTGTTGCAGTTACATCAACCACCATATTGTCAGGCCAGGCGACTTTTCCAACCGAATCGCGCATTTGCTGAAGTGTGCTGACTGCTCCCCATAGCTCTTTGGCTTTGGATCGATTCGCCAGAAAAACATCTAGAGCCTTATCAACTATACTTCTCGGATATTTGGTTGTTTCGACGTTATCCCAATTTGTGACGGGGAAGCCTCTTGGGTTCTTAGGATGGAAGCCGCCATTACCAAATCTTCCCTTTCTTTCTTGTTCCACAATCTCCGCTGCCATCTTCTATGCCGCTCCCATAAAACGTTAAATACCACCGCTGCGCGCCTCAAAACGCCATTATAGAGCGGCGGCTTTCTGAATCAAGCAAAATCGTCCATTTACGAGAAAATTTGCTTTAGCCGGTCCCCGGGGTAGTGACCTGCCAACCCTGGTATCCACCAGGTACGCCCGGTATAGTCAATTCGAGAGCTTATGCCCGCAACACCCACACCCCCCAAATTCGGTGATATCCCAGTAACCTCAAAACCTGAAGTAGTAATTATCCTTGTAGAAGCCGCAGATCCACGAAATATCGGAGCTGTCGCGCGCGCCATGAGCAATCTGGCGACAAGCGATCTAAGGCTCGTTAATACGTCAAAATTCGATCATGTCGTCGCAAAGGGAGTCGCCTGCTGGGGGCATGAGGTGATAACGAACGCCAGGCGCTTTGACGACTTAAAAGAAGCTGTGGCGGATTGTCACGAGGTAGTAGGTTTCGCGTCTGATAGCGCTAATCACAGGGTGCCACAACTTTTACTGCCAGAGTGGACTGCGCAGGTTAATAAAGCACCTAATACAAGAGTAGCGCTTGTATTCGGCTCAGAAGAGAGCGGGCTACGACGCGAGCATTTTCCTCTCTGTCAGTACCTCGTGCGTATCCCATCTGCAGGCGCTAATCCATCTTACAACTTAGCGCAGTCTGTGTTGTTGGCGCTCTATGGCATCCGTTCTGGAGCGGCGAATTATGTAGGGGCATCGCAGCCTGAGTGGCCGATCAGCTCGCAACTAGAACCATTAACTGAGATGGTTTTAGAGATCGCCTCTGACGTTGGATTTCTAAATGAGAATTCGCCTGAACACATTAAGGATCTGCTGATTAATCTAACTCGTAGAGGTCGAATTAATAAGCGTGAGTTAACGATTTTGACGGGGCTGGCTGGGATGGTGCGAAAAAAGATCAAACCCGCCCCTCCAAATACCGATAAACCTCAATAAGCCTAAGTCTAATCGGCCGAGCTCTCTCGCTAAGCGATCTCTGCGCAGCGATGTATTCGATCCTTCCTGCCTGATCCTCAATCTTAATCGGAGCGAATCCAAACTCGCTTAGATCGTACGGACTGGCCCTCATATCGATCTGTCTTGCGTCGAGCGCCAATAGGAAAGCATCCATAAGAAGATCGCTAGGACACCAAGGAGCTAATTTAAAGCAATATTTATAAAGATCCATCGTTACGTGAATGCACCCGGGTTGATCGTTTTGAGCAGTAGAGGCGCGAGAGAGCCGAATTCTGTTAAGAGGTCGAGCCTCCGGGGTGAAAAATCTATAGGCGTCATAGTGAGAGCAGCGCACCTCAGAACTCTCAACAACCTCTGAGATAGTGTCGCTAGATACTCTAAGCGGAACAGTTGTGTGTCGCGGAGTACTTTCTTTATAAAGCATCGCCCATTCGTGGAGCCCATAGCAGTTAAAGGTCGCGGGCCTATCGGCGATCCCCTCTAGATAAGATCTCGCCCAAGAGATGAAATCACGACGTTGCTTAGGGAAGGATTCTGAGGGAATTATAAATGTTCCGCGGTCATCTGCAGACACATAATCAAGGGTCCAATCGAGCTCATCTTTGTCTCTTACATCGAGCAGAGGCACATCAGCTCCCGGACTCCAACGTAAGAGATGAGCCGGTCTAAATGAGTAGTAGGTAAAAAGAAAGTCGTAAACAGGGTGCTTGCGAGCCACTCCCGCGCGCTCAACCCGGTCATCGGCCCAATAGGCTAACTTCGCGCGGTGGTTGGCTCTCCGCTCAAGCCACTCCTCCCTAGTTAAAGAAGCCAGGCGCGGCGGGTTTATTTTGGCAGCTTCATCGATCATCAGTAGCGCCCGGTAATTAACCGAGCGACCTATAGTAACTTAAACGAACTATCCCTTCTGCGAGGCTCAAAGCCCGCTTGGCGAATGTGGAGCTCAAGCTCCTCTGGGCTCATGCTCCATTTCTGAGCGGTTGGCGCGCCGGCTTGGCTTACGACGTTCTCTTCCATCATCGTGCTGCCGATGTCATCGCAGCCAGCATGGAGACCTATCTCAGCGACGTAAGCTCCGCAAGTCGGCCAGCTTGATTGATGGTGTTTAATATTGTCTAGGACCACACGGGACCATGCGACGTTTTTTAAATATTCTACAGCTCCCGCGCCGTATTTAGCGACGTGTCTACTCCGTCCCAGTGATGTTCGTTCATTAAATTGATGAGTCCACGAGATAAAGAGATTAAACCCTTCATGCCCGGCGCGGATACTCTCATCTTGTAGGTCGCGTAGCTTCTCAAGGTGCCCGAGTCGCTGCTCGATGCTCTCGCCAAAGCCGATCACCATTGTAGCGGTAGTCACTAGATCAAGCGATTGAGCCTCGCGCATAATCTCTAACCATCTAGCCGCGCCGATCTTCTTTGGACTGACACGGCGACGGATATCGTCATCGAGGATCTCCGCGCCTCCTCCTGGAAGTCCATACAGACCTCGCGCCTTAAGGTCGCTTAAAACCTGAAGTGAACTCTTTCCGGACACCAGAGTCATCTGATGGATCTCTGATGGCGAGAAGGCGTTAAGTTGAAGCGAATAACGCGAGCTTAGCCACTCAATCATATCGAGGTAGAACTCATACGGAAGCTCGTCGTTGTGTCCACCTTGTAAAAGAATCCGCGACGCGCCTAAAGCAACCGCCTCATCTACTTTGGTGGCGAGAGCCTCACGAGATATCACATACGCCTCAGGATCACGCGGATTGTGGCGATAGAAAGCGCAGAAAGAGCAGTCGGAGTTGCAGACGTTTGTGTAGTTGATATTGCGGTCGATTAAGTATGTTACTCTCGGCTCCGGGTTGTGACGAAAGCGAATCTTCTGAGCCAGGGTGGCTAACTCTGTAAAATCAAAGAGGCGCCACGCGGCTAAAGCCTCATCGTGGTTAAGTCTTGTCCCCGAGGAGATCTTCTCTGCTATGTCTTGTTTGTTAAACACTTTTTAAATAGCTCCCTGAAAATAGTTGTCGCCATTATGAATCATTTCCGGCAGCGGGGCAAAAAGCAGAGGATTCAGGAGGTTATCAAAGTCTTTTCCTTATAAGCAACTTTTACCGCGCGCGTTACGAACATAGTAAATCGGGACTAATTGGTGAAGTAACCAACTACGAGGGAGGAGGATCTATGGACACCTTTAATTCAAATTCCAAACAGAGAGATATGTTAACAAAGCCAACGGAGCCAAGAGAAAAGGTATTCTGGCTAATCGATCAGATAAACAATTATCGCTCGATTTATGGAAGCCAGTGTATCTACGACAGCCTCTTAATTGAGCTAGGCAAGACGATTGAGGGGCTCTATGCTGACTGGCTGCGTCAGAAGAAGCTCACAGATGAGTTGACCAATTATCAGGTAGTCGTTTTGCCGTATGTGAGTTTTAGATTCTTAACCGCGCGAGGGAGAAAAGAGGTCGATATCTGGAGAGCTAACGCCGGCCAGATAAAGAGACTCGTTGATGGGTTGTTAGAGGAGGTGCTTGAGCTACCTGATAATCCGATTGTGAGAGCGATGGTTAAAGAGACTGTAGTGATATTTCTAAAGTTTATGCGGGAATTTCAGGAGGTGAGGGTGCAGTAGTTGCTCGGCCACCTCGTAAGGAGAGATCCGCTAATCCAAAGCAACTCTCTCCTTAAAGACTCCATCCCTGTAAGCTTCCGCTAAATCGGATTCTCTAACTAAGTCAATTCGAAAAGGTAGGGTGCTCTCCTCGAGTTTTTCGGAGATCCGACTGATGAGAGCTGGATCCAAGATACCCTCGATTAAAAGATCGAGATCAGAAAACTCAGTGAAATCACCTCGAGCGCGAGAGCCGAACACCCAAAGTTTTACGCCTGCTTCCCGCATGGGCAGCAGAAGTATCTGACCAATTAGGCTCCAATGTGCTTCGCTTATGCCGAATCTCTGAGGGCTCATCTAGCTTGCTCGATCGCGCGCACCAAATCATCCGCGAAGGATGGAAGAATTAGAGCGCTAGAATACACTTCCTCAGCGAGAGACTCCTTGTATGTGTGACTGGACAAATTTCGCGCGTCAACAAATTTGATCCATGCTTCAGGATCCTTAATCAGCCCAAGTCGAGCTCCCTCGCGAAATGTGTTCTTTGGGGTTAAAACCTCACTTATACCTGATGACCTTATGTGTCTTTGCAAAACCTTCCAGCTAAGTTCTACGGTGAATTCGAACCTTTGTATTACTGAGTCCCGAATCACATCGGATTTAGGTAGGGCTAGAGCCTCCTTCAGTCGGGTGATTGCGCGCTTTAATTCGTCTAGCTTATTTTCGGCGCCGTAGGTCATTTGTAAACTCGGGTATTCAATAATCAGCCGCCAGATTAACCAGAATCCCCCTGGATTCGCAAGAAATTTTACCAGATCAGCTACTTTCTATGGACGCGTCATCAGTCTGCGCATTAGGATGTCTTTGCCCCTCTCTGACGAAATAGTTTCATAATCAAAAGTCTCTAGCATGCTGCCTCCTGAAATCTCACTCGATTTTCTGCTTAAAAACATAGCTCGCAAAGGTTGCGGCGCTGCGCGCTATCTCGAGATGGAGTTTAACTTGGCAGAGGCTTTAGATCTTCGAAAGCTTATATCGTTAGAGGCAGTGGGCGAGCCTTTGCGACCTCTTAGCGAAAAGCTCGATTATTTTACACCCCATGAATACGTAAAAGCTGGGGCGCCTTATGGCTGACTATTACCCACATTTTCCAACCATAGATTCATAGAGTTCAGTCATAGAGGCTAGTCGTTGCCAGCCGCGCCACAAAGCGGTGCAACCGGGAGGTGGATCGAGTCTCCTTG
>JBIKWQ010000072.1:0-17016 GCA_044356215.1 Bdellovibrionota bacterium
GCCGGCCGTAGCTTTAGCGAAGGCCGGAGGTGTATCCCCTGTGATACATTGAGGATTTTTTCCCATCTCGAAAACTCGAAGAGCAGCTCAAGATCCACTTTCGCAGTAGGGAGGGGTTTTGCCGGCCTTCCCTAAGCATCTACCGACGCTCGGGGCTCCGATGGCTCCACTACCATCGGCTCCGGAGCGGATTTTACTCGAAATCTCCTCAGCACCTCGTAATCGGCACCTGCCGCTCCACGAAAACGGTCAAAGATACGCTCCATGGCCTGGACCGAGACTACCCCTTGCAGCTTGTGTAGATCGCCTTTGGTTATATGGTGGGGCAGTTTATCGAGAAAGATACTACTAGCGAGAATTAAGGCTACTCCTCCCCAAACAGCTACCAGAGTCGTCGACTTAAACATGCCAAGAAGAGACTTGGAAACCCCCACACACGAAGCAGCCAAGAGCAACATACCAAGCGGCCCCTTCCAACCTGGAATAGTTTTTTCCAGAAGCTGCGGATCTACTACAAGCAATCCGGAAACAAGAAGAGATGCCCCGAGGAGCGCCAAGTAGCAAAGTTTTAAAAGTCCCAAACTCGCCACCGCCGCTGAGACGAAGGGCCTGATCAGCGACCAGCCTAGACCTGCGGCGATAAGAACACCCCATGAACCTCCGACCAGATAGGCCTGGTGTAGACCATCAAACTGGCGGAGGAAAGGGAGCTCTTTAAGGGGTAGAATCACCGGCGCCGCTACTCCAGCTAGCGCAACGGCGAGTGAAAATTTGCAGATCTTTTTGACTACGAATGCGGCGATGCATAACGCGGCGATAACCACGATGGAGGACTCTGGGGTAGAGAAGATATTAATCATGCTCCCTAAAACCTCAACGACGTTCTGACGGCCTCACGCTTTGCTTAGCAGAGTTCAGGTTGTTACCCCAATCACTGCCCATGAATTGTATTCGGCCCGCATCGTGTTTCTCTTAACTGCGTTATTAGAACTCTCTAGAGACACAAGTAAGATGCGGCCATATCGAGATATGGGTTTAAAGATTACATGGATGCGCCCGGACCTACCGGTGTGAAATGGTAGGCCTAATGCTTAACGCTCGCCAATAAAACCGTGTAACTACCGCTTGCTGACACAGTATTTTAAAAATTTGGAGTGGTATAGGTACACACCTAAGGCGTTACCGCCGAGGATAGAACATGGGATTACCACGCTAGTTCCAAAGAATCCTACCACTACCAAGCAATATCGATTGCAGCACATAATTTATATGCTAAAATGCATATTATGTATGTTCTCAACGTTGAAACTTTAAAAATCAAGGCCCGAGAGCTTGGCTTCGGTGGAATTAAGCCACTAGCTGAACATCTCGGCTTGCACAGAAACACTCTAGATAGATTTGTTAGGGGCGCTTCAGTTCTGCCACGGAGCATTGAATTGATTATTACAAAGCTCAACATCCCTATTAACGAAGCCCTAAAAAAAAGTGATGAGAATTCAGATAACCGAACTGCCGTGATGCCGCTTGTGGAGAAAATACATATGAGATGCCCAGATACATCTATATTCCTCTTCGGCTCGCGCTCCAAAGGCACCTCGCGGAAATACTCGGATTTCGACCTCGGGATATTTTCCAAACAAGGCCTGCCACTGCATAGATTTCTAGGTATCCTTGAGGATAAGGAACAGTTTGAAGACCAATCCCCCCAGCGAATAGATTGTGTTAATTTAAACAACGCTGACAATGAGTTCATCAGGGGCATACTTCCTGATCTAATCCTGCTAGCTGGATATGAGCGGGATAGAAAAGAATTAGCCGATCGCATCACGATACAGGATTAGTCTTAACGGTTGTTTAATGGGTGACAATACAAGAGACAAACTGGAACAGGCCTTGGCCGCCCTAGAGCATGCGCTCAGCTTCGAGGGCAAGGTAAAAACAGACGCCTTCTACTTTGGAGGGATCGCCAAGGCATTTGAAACGGCGATCGAATACGCATGGAAATACTTTCGCGGAGAAGCTATTAACGCGGGATTTGAGGTTACTAGCCCCCGTGAAGCGATTAAGCTAGCGGCCACCATCGGAATAATTGACGAACTCGATCTGTGGCTCGGATTTCTAAAAACCAGAAATATAGCTGTGCACGATTATATTGGGTTACCCCAGAATGAATACCTAGAGCAGATAAAACTTTTCGCCATTTGCGCCAAAAAGATAAAAGGACCTGTTTAGGTAGACGAGATCTACACGGCTCGAATGCGCTGTTTCTAAGAACGCATCGCGCAAGAGAGGTTTTGCCGCTCTAAAACAACCCCGGCAAAAGCTGCACGAACTTAGACCTCGGCACAACTTCTCCCAGGTCTCGGGCTTTTGCCTCAATCGCGGTGTCTACATGCACATGAGAATAAAAGCTTACCCGCCTCCAACTTTCGCTTGGCAGATCAGATATAAGCTCCTGAACTCTCCCAAGCTCGATAGGACTCCGCTCAAGATCAATTAAGACAACTCCCGCAGCCTCCCCTTTAAGATCACTTACAGCGATCTGAACAGCAGCTTCGTTCTTAGCCACCACGACACTACCCCCTTTAGCCGCCGCCACTTCTTTTACTCGGGTGATAAACATTAGGTCCTTTGAGATAAGTAAAGCTTTCATTTGATCATCGCTTATTTAGTCGTTAAACTCGCTCTCTACTATGCCAGATAAATACGTCACTGTCGTCACCCACCCCCTTGTTCAACATAAATTGACGCGTATGCGCGATGAACAAACTCCAACTCCTGAGTTTCGGCGTCTCCTCCGTGAATTAAGTATGCTACTCGCGTATGAGGTCACACGAGACCTTCCAGTGAAAATGATCGAGATAAAGACACCCATCGAGAGGATGCGCGCTCCTGTGGTAGACGATAAAAATATCACGTTGGTCTCAATCCTCCGAGCGGGAAACGGACTACTCGATGGAATCCTTGAACTCATCCCCGAAGCCCGCGTTGGTCATATCGGTCTGTACAGAGATCCGAAAACTCTCAATCCAGTTGAGTACTACTTCAAAATGCCACCGAATATGGACACCAGTGACGCTATTATCGTTGATCCGATGCTCGCCACTGGGCACTCCGCGTCAGCAGCTATTACAAGATTAAAGAGGCTGTCTCCCGCGTCGATAAAATTTGTCTGCTTATTGGCTTCACCCGAGGGTATCGAGGTTCTACGAGCCGCGCACCCTGATGTGGCCATCTATACCGCCGCTGTCGATGAGAAGTTAAACGACCACGGCTATATTGTTCCAGGGCTAGGTGACGCCGGGGATAGAATTTTTGGAACGAAGTAGGAACGCTATTCGAGTCCGTACTCTCGGCATTTCGCGATCAGGTTGCTGCGAGCGATACCAAGCTGCCTAGCGGCCTCGCTCTTATTGCCATCACATCGCGAGATGGCCTTCTCAATCAGCTCTCTCTCTACCTGACTAAGAACGTCTTTTAGCGGCCGATCAACACCAGAAACAATCTTAGTCTCCGGCGTCTCAACTCCCGCTACCGTAGGGGATAAACACTCCCGGGCGATAACACTATCTTTGCCACTCATCACACAGGCTCGCTGAATCTCATTCTCAAGCTGCCTAATATTTCCTGGCCACTGGTAGCGCTCTAAGCAACTCATAGCATCCGGTGTTATACTCTTCACGCTCTGCTTGGATTTGTCAGCTATTTTCTTTAGAAAGAATTCAGTCAACAAAGGAACATCACCAGCCCTCTGCCTTAATGGAGGGAGGCGTAAACTCACAACATTTAAGCGGTAATAGAGATCCTCACGAAAGGTCCCCTGCTTAACCATCGCCTCTAAATCACGATTCGTAGCCGCTATTATTCTCACATCAACACGCTTCTGCTTGGTGCCGCCTACCGGCATGAATGTGCCGTCCTGCAGAACGCGCAGAAGCTTCACCTGAAGCGCGGGGCTCATCTCACCTAACTCATCGAGAAAGAACGTGCCGCCATCAGCGACCTCAAAAAGCCCCTGCTTGTCACGGTTAGCTCCGGTAAAGGATCCTCTAACGTGACCAAAGAGCTCCGACTCTAAGAGATTCTCATTAAACGCCGAGCAGTTCTGAACCACAAATGGCTTATCATTTCGAGCGCCGTTGGTATGAAGCGCCGTAGCTACCATCTCTTTTCCCGTACCCGACTCTCCTGTAATTAAAACTGGCACATCTGAGTCAACGACCTTCGCCATCATCTGATAAAGCTCGCCCATTGATGCGCTTTTTCCGATGATTGAATCAAACGCGAATCCCTCGCCAAGCTTTACCTGCAACTGCCTATTAATAAACTTCGCGTCTCTTAGTTCGGAGTAGAGCTTTCTAACCCTAAGCGCTGCGTGAACGCGCGCGATTAACTCCGCTGACTGGTAAGGTTTACAGATGTAGTCATCAGCGCCATTATCGAACCCACGCAGGATATCAGTGAGCTCATCCTTTCCAGTGAGAAGGACGATCGTGATGTACTTAAGCTCTTGGTCCGCTTTAAGTCTCTTCGCCACCTCATAACCGTTTGGTTCCGGCATCACAACATCGAGCAGGATCAAATCAGGTCGTTCGTTGCGAGCTCGCTCTAACGTCTCCTCTCCAGATGACGCCGTCACAACCTGAAAGCCACGCGACAAAAGAAGCTGCTCTAACGCGAACAACGCGTCGGGATTATCATCTACCGCTAATATCTTAACCGATGAAGTATCCAAAGTCCTCCGCGGCGATCATCAGGGCCTAGCCCTTCATCATATCGAGGAAATCTTTATTGCTCTTGGTGCCATCTATCTTACTCAACAACCACTCCATCGCCTCAACGGTGTTGAGAGGATTTAGCACCTTGCGAAGCAACCATACCTTCTGCAGAACTGAGTCGTCTAAGAGGAGCTCTTCGCGACGAGTCTGTGATGCTTTAATATCGAGAGCCGGATAGATGCGCTTCTCTGTTAGTTTCCGATCAAGGACGATTTCTGAGTTACCAGTCCCCTTGAACTCCTCGAAGATAACCTCATCCATGCGGCTTCCGGTCTCGATCAGTGCTGTGCCGATAATAGTTAAACTTCCACCCTCTTCAACATTTCGAGCTGCACCGAAGAAGCGCTTAGGCTTGTGCAGCGCATTAGAATCAACTCCTCCTGATAAGATCTTGCCACTTGGAGGAACCACGGCGTTATACGCGCGCGCGAGACGAGTGATCGAATCCAAAAGAATTACCACATCGCGCTTATGCTCAACTAAACGCCTAGCCTTCTCAATTACCATCTCCGCTACCTGTACGTGACGCTGAGCTGGCTCATCGAATGTTGAGCTAATAACCTCGCCCTTAACTGAGCGCGCCATATCGGTAACTTCCTCAGGACGCTCGTCGATTAGCAATACAATTAACACAACCTCTTTATGGTTCTCTGTGATCGCGTTGGCGATATTTTTCATCAATATCGTCTTACCTGTCTTAGGTGGCGCAACGATTAACGCACGCTGCCCCTTACCGATCGGACAGAAGAGATCCATGATCCGGGTTGATAACCCGCCCTTCTTACTCTCAAGGTTTAACTTTTGGTTAGGATGGAGCGGAGTTAGGTTTACGAAATCGGTCTTTGTCTTTAAGACCTCAGGTGAATCGAGGTTTACTGATGTAACCTTAACCAACGCGAAATAGCGCTCCCCTTCTTTTTCGCGCGGCGGCCTAATCTGACCCTCGATGATATCTCCGGTCTTTAATCCAAAACGCCGGATCTGCGCTGGAGATACATAAACGTCGTCAGGCCCCGGGATATAGTTATATTCAGGAGAACGGAGAAAGCCGAAACCATCCGGCAACAATTCAAGAACTCCACCGGCGTAGATACTTCCATTTGATTCTGACTGCGCGGCGAGTATGCTGAATATTAACTCCTGACGGCGCATCGAGTTAGCTGACTCGATATTAAACTCGGCCGCTACCTTCATTAACTCTTCGGTCTTTAACTGCTTTAGTTCATTTAAATTCATACTCTTCCAGGAAAATCCACTAACTCATAGGCACCACTTGGGTGTCGTAACAAAGAGAGCGCTAAAGACGCTTAGCTGCAACGATAAGTGTGGGGTTTAATTTGGTTAGAACGTAACTACAAGGACTGTGAATAAAAATCTCGCCCTTCTCTACGATTGTTATACAGGGGATAACTTCGTGTCAAGAGCAATCCTCTCGCGGATCGATTTAGCCGCTACTGCCCTGATGTAACTAGGTTCAAGCTCCGCCACATCGGTGACCAGAAACCCCGAATCAGCAATTTGAGCTGGTTGCCGAAGAAGGCCCGGAGCTACCGCTGGCAACGGTCTCAGCACCCCCGCCGCTAATCCATCTATCTGAAAATCACGCTGCATCGAAATTACCAGGCCCTCTGGATGGGCGGCCTTCCAGCTAACTACATCACTGGCCGGCAGGATGGCCGGCTGCCTAACCTCACTGAATGCACCATCTTGATCTCTGGAGTATTCCCCGAGGAACACCTCATCGCGCCGGGCGTCAGCGATTACCAAACAATTCGCTATCCCTGGTTCATCACCGTCGTGTAGCCCGACCCACCCTGCGGCCGCAAAAGAGGAGACACCGACAAGCGGGATCTTAAGCGCCACCGCCAACCCTTTCGCTAAACTCATTCCGATCCTCAAGCCTGTAAACGATCCGGGCCCTACCCCAATACGGATCTGAACCAAGTCATTCGCTTTGATTTTGGCGCTCTCAAGTAGATCTACAACCATGCCGGAGAGTCGCTCAAAGTGATCTCCATCCCCTTGAGACTCTAGGGAAGAAACCGCCCCGCTACCATCAGATACCGCGACGCTGCAGTATGAGCCACTGGTATCGATCGCGAGAACTGTTAATGGAGGGTTAGCACTCACCTTTAAGGCTATAGGAAAACTCTTACCAGATCATTGCCGAGCGCAAATACCATTAGACTTAAAAGTATTACCATGCCGACATTGGTGGCGGCTATCTGAGCGCGCATACTTAGAGGCTTTCCGCGCAATTGCTCCAGCGTAAAGAAGACTAAGTGCCCTCCATCCAGAACAGGGATCGGTAAGAGGTTCATTACAGCTAGGGTGACGTTTAAGAATATCATAATACCAACGATCGCCATCCACCCTTCATTGGCGCTGGCAGCAGTCTGCTTGATGATCTCTATAGGCCCCCCGATCGTTTTAGTTGGTGATAGCAGACCTGTGAGCAACCCACGCAACACCCTGATGGTCTGCGCTGATAATTCATATACCTGCCTGCCAGCGGCGCCCGCTGCTGATAGACCATCTATCTTTGTGTATTTGACATTAGCCATTCCTGGCGTAATACCGATCCGATAAGTTTGATTTACCTCGCGACCCTCCAAGACATCCAACTCGGGACTGGCGTCCGCTAGGGGCTGCACAGGTATAACTAATTCCTCATCCTGCTCCGCCCCTTCCGTGCTAGCTGCACCCTTTGATCTGCGAATCGAAACCTGAAGCGCCTTGCCTCCCGAAGATCGCACCACATCAACTAGCTCTTTGAATGATTGAACTGCTTTGCCGTCAATAGAAACGACCCTATCTCCACTCTTTAGCCCCGCGACTTCCGCTGGCATTCCTTTTTGTATCGCGCCGATCGTTACAGGACCATCGATCACGTTTGGCATCCCCACGACCATATAAGTCGCGAACGCCAAAACCCAAGCAAATAGGAAGTTAGCTACTGGACCAGCTAAAACAATCGCTATTCGCGGCAAATAAGATTTCTTTAGGAACCAACGACTCTCATCCTTTAAAAGCTTCTGCTGCTCTGGAGATAGGCCCTCTTGCGTTCCCTCAATCGGCGAAGCACCAGCGACCTTACTATCATCCGCTGTTCCTTCACCATAAACCAACCCGGGGTCATCCCCGGTCATCCGCACAAATCCACCGAGCGGTATAGCGCGTAGCGAATAAGCAGTCTCTTTCCCCTGCCACCTTAACAACACCGGGCCAAACCCAAGCGCAAACTCAAGAACTCCAACACCGAAAAACTTGGCGACTAAGAAATGCCCTAGCTCATGAACAAAAACCAGAGCGCCTAAAACTAAAACTGCTGTAACTATTCCCATAGGTTCCTACTTTTACGCACTCCGAGTCATCTGTCGAGCCCACTCAGCGACCTCTAAGCAAAGATCATTGAGGTCTTCCAAATTAATGTAATCACTCGAACCGAACCTCTCAAGGGCCTGCTCCACTATCTTAAATATATCCAAGAAACCGACCTCATGGCTCAAAAATCTGGCAACAGCGACCTCATTAGCAGTATTAAATACCGCGGCTGCACCCTTGCTCCCGTTCAGGCATTCAATAGCCATCCTAACACTAGGGAATCGCTGATGATCGACTGGCTCAAAAGAGAGCCCCGATAGCTGATTAAAATTAAGTCTTGGGATAACGTCTCTTAACCTTTTTTCAGGAAATGTAAGAGCGTAGGCTATCGGACCCTTCATATCTGGAACCGATAACTGAGCAAGTAAACCGCCGTCGGTTAAACGTACCATTGAGTGGATGATGCTCTGCGGATGAACGACAACCTCGATACGTTCAGCCTCTAGATTAAATAACCACTTGGCCTCAATCACCTCCAAAGCCTTATTCATTAAGGTTGATGAATCAACCGAAATCTTGGTCCCCATATTCCACTTTGGATGTTTCACCGCCTGCTCTGGGGCAATTGACCCAAACTGTGAAAAAGGCGTCTTCAGAAATGGCCCACCTGATGCAGTTAAAACTATACTATCTAGATCCTCTGATGGAACACCTCGTAGGCACTGAAAAATAGCTGAGTGCTCGCTATCAACCGGAAGCAGCGAGACGCCGTGCTTTTTAGCGAGATCTACAACGAAAGCACCAGCGACGACTAAACTCTCCTTGTTCGCTAGCGCGACATCCTTACCACTCTCTAGTGCCGCCACAACTCCGGCCAAACCAGCCATACCGACAACGGCAGCGACGACGATCGACGCCTGACTCTCTTTAACGGCGGCAACTATCTCATCATCTCCGCCAATCAGACGGGTACCCTCAAAAAAGCAGCTATTCGCGGCGATACCTAGGTGTCCACACAACGCTTCGAATTTCGACCGATCGGACAAGCCAGCCACCTTGGGCTTAAGAGTCTTAATCTGCTCGGCTAACTCAAGTGCGTTTGAACCCGCGACTAAAAGATCGATCTGAAATTGATCTGGTGCGCTCTTAACGATCTCGACTGTAGATCTGCCTATTGAACCTGTTGAGCCAAGTATAGCGATTATCTTGGCAGTCATTATTTAACCAGGTCCAGCAATAGTAGCGATACGAGCACAACAGGCGCCGCGGCGATCATCGCGTCAAAGCGATCAAGCACTCCACCGTGACCTGGGAAGATAGCTCCAAGATCTTTAACTCCACGAAGTCGTTTCATATAAGACTTCGCCAGATCTCCCATTTGAGCGGCTAAGGTCACAGAGAGCGATACAAGCACAACACTACTCATCGATGTACTCTCACACACTAGGACTCTCCAAAGAAGCGTTCCAGCTATGGTGCCAACAACTAGCCCCGCTATACTTCCCTCGATACTCTTATTAGGTGAGAGAGCTGGCGCGAGCTTATGCGACCCTACCGCTCTTCCAACAAAATAGGCCGCCGAGTCGTTTAACGCGGCGCAACCGATAATCCACCACAGAAGCGCTATGCCGTTTGATATACCACTAATGACTATTAGAGCTGGGGCACAGATAGAGATGATTAAGAAGCCCACTCCGTAACGCGCGGCGAAACGTCCAGCCGCATCTAGTGAATTTCGGCCCTCTAACACCATCGCTGCCATTAACAATTCACCTGATACCGCCGTCGCGGCGTATATCGATCGCCAGCTAATAGCGCCATCGAGAACTCCATAAACCGCTGAGAGGGCGGCTGCTACCGCTGGGAGCGCCATGATCGCGTACAGAATCACTCCGTGGACTGGTCGATACGCGGTCGTTTCACTGTGACGCGCGAACAACCTTGCGACCTCAAAGGTCGCCATCGCTACTAGCGATGTGGTGAAAGCTACAGTTATAAAGCCACCGTAAGGGATATTAAACGCCGCGATCGTTAGAAGCAGCGCCCCAACCAGGACATATAGAGCCGTGAGCAAACGGTCCTTTAATGAACCATTACCGTCATAAGTAAAGATCTTCGCCAGAGAATTAAGCTTTGGCGATCTGGTCTTGGGTGAGTCCGAACCTTCTGTTGCGTCCCGCGAATACATGAAGACACCTATATAATTCATCACGTGAAAAATCGGGCCACAGCTGAGGCGATACAACTATCTCAGAATAGGCTAACTGCCAGAGTAAGAAATTTGAGATTCGGGTCTCATCACTTGTACGGATAAGGAGATCCGGATCCGGAACATCTGGCAGATAAAGCGAACCGGAGATTAAATCCTCAGTGATCGCCTCTGGCTCAAGCTCCCCTGATTGTATAGCCTTCCCGAGCTTGCGAAATCCCTGTACTAGCTCATCTCGCCCGCCATATGAGACCGCCAAGATCAGATCCATGCCAGTTAGATCCTTAGTACGTTCCTCATTTTTTCTTAGGAGTTCCCGCACAGGGGCTGGCAACCGCGAGAGGTTCCCCATAGCGCGAAGCCTAATATCGTTCTTCAGGAGTAGCTCTAGCTCAGACTCCAGATGCTGCACGAAGAGGTGCATCAATCCACCGACTTCCTCCTCTGGCCTGCGCCAATTCTCGGTTGAGAAAGCGAACAGGGTCAGATGTCTTATACCGAGACGACGAGCCTCCTCAACAACCATGCGAACGGTCTTTGCCCCGTTTCTGTGACCCTCTAGCCGTGGCAAAAAGCGCTTTTTAGCCCATCTGCCATTTCCATCCATAATAACAGCCATGTGGCGTGGCAACACCTTAGGGGCAGCGCGCGAAACCGCATCTATAACATCGGACTGCTCGGCTGAGAGTATAGTCATACCTTATTACCGCCTGTGGAGGATCAAACCTCCATCATCTCCTTCTCTTTGGCGGCGGCAGCGCTATCTACATCGACGATAACCTTATCGAGGATCTTCTGGATCTCATCCTGAGCGCGACGAGAATCATCCTCTGACATCTCCTTGTTCTTAACCTTCTTCTTAACACCTTCGACCTCATCGCGCCGCAGATTACGCAGAGCAACACGTGTCTCTTCCGCCATCTTGTTGACCTTCTTAAGAAGATCCTTTCTGCGCTCCTCGTTAAGAGCAGGGATAATAACGCGAATCAGTGAGCCATCGCGGCTCGGATTTAATCCTAGGTCTGACTGCTGAATAGCTTTCTCAATAGCCTCTAGCGCGCCTGCATCATAAACCTGAATCGTGAGCATGCGCGGCTCTGGAGCGGAAACCATTCCCAACTGCTGCAAAGACACATTCGACCCATAGTAGTTCACCATCAATCCCTCAAGAAGAGATGGGGTCGCGCGACCTGAGCGCAATCGTGACAGCTCCTTCTTGTAATGCTCGAGAGTCTTTGCGCACTGCGCTTTGTAATTATCGAATTGCGAACTCATATTCCGCTCCTAAATTTTCTAATAATTAAACTAACCTTCGACTCGGGTACCAACGGCTTCTCCACAAACGATCCGTTTTAGATTACCCTCCTCTCCGATATCAAACACAATAATCGGAAGTTTATTTTCCATGCATAGAGAGATAGCAGCAGCGTCCATTACCCGCAATCCTTTCTGCAGGACATCCATAAACGAAACATGCGTGTAGGGTTTGGCGTCCTTGTTTTTCATCGGGTCACTATCGTAGATCGCGTCTACCTTAGTACCCTTTAGAAGAACCTCTGCGCCCACTTCCATCGCGCGCAAACTCGCCGCTGTGTCTGTTGTAAAGAATGGATTACCTGTTCCACAGGCGAATATTACGACACGACCTTTTTCTAGGTGACGGGTAGCGCGCCTTTTGATGTATGGCTCTGAGATTTCACGCATCTCAATAGCAGAGAGAACTCGTGTGTAAACGCCATCAGCCTCTAGTCGATCTTGAAGCGCCAAGGCATTAATAGCTGTGGCCAACATCCCCATGTAGTCGCCGGTTACCCGATCCAAACCTTGGGATCCGGCCTGAACTCCACGGAAAATATTTCCTCCGCCGATTACAACACCGACCTCTACCCCTAGCTCTACAACCTCATGAATCTGCCGGCAAAGACCGTTAAGAATATCAGGGTCGATGCCCAAGCCTTTATCTCCCGCCAAGATCTCGCCGCTGAGCTTAAGAAGGATCCGTTTATACTTAACCTGCGTCCCCTCTTGGCTGCTCGCGACCATCTTAATCCTTCCTCTACTTAAACTTTTATCGATCTGGACTTTAGGGCTATCCCCGTACATGGGCTCCCCGCAACAGGGAGCCCACGTACGGATGTACGGGTAATTAAGCCTGACCAACCATCGCGGCTACGTCAGCGGCGATATTGCTCTGTACCTTCTCGATACCTTCGCCAACTTCCATGCGGACGAAACGTCGCACAGTAACCTTCTCTCCGCACTTCATGCTGAGAGCCTCAACCATATCGCGGATGCTCTTTGATTCGGTCTCGTCCTTAATGAAGATCTGGCGCAATAACACCGCGCTCTCAAGGAACTTCTCGATCTTTCCTGGAAGGATCTTATCGGCCTTCTTCTTCTGCTCTTCATTTAACTGCTCAAAAGCGATCTCCTTCTCCTTGGCTAGAATAGCCTCAGGAACATCCTCATCTGTGAGGTAAGCTGGCTTCATCGCCGCTACGTGCATAGCGATATCACGAGCTAGCTGACGGAACTCATCTCCGCGAGCTACGAAATCAGTTTCGCAGTTAAGCTCTACTACCGAGATAACCTGGTCACCTGGGTGAACATAAACCCCCATCGTGCCCTCGGCGGCAGTCTTGCCGGCGCGCTTAGCGATATCCTTCAATCCCTTCTTACGGAGAATTTCGATAGCCTTATCCATAGAGCCTTCAGCCTCGTTCAGGGCTGATTTGCAATCCATCATTCCAGCTCCGGTCATCTCACGAAGCTTCTTAATCATCTCACTTGTTATCTCTGACATATTACTCTTCCTATAAGTTTATAAAAAATAACGGTCTTAAAAGTAAGGAAAACCCCGCCAGAGGCATGGACACGACCTCTGGCGGGGCAACCCCTAAAAACGGGAGCCCTGCTTACGCTACGGCTACTCCCCCCTCGGTGCCGGTAGCGGCATGCGAGCCGTTAGCCACCTCGCGTTGCTCTCCACCACCCTGCTGCGGGAAACGCGCTGCCTGTAGAGCGCGACCCTCATTGATAGCGTCAGCTACAGCCGAGCAGAACAAACGTATCGTCCTAGCTGCATCGTCATTCGACGGGATCGGGAACATAACAGAAGCCGGATCGGCGTTAGTATCAACGAGAGCCACAACTGGAATATGCAAACGATTAGCCTCAGCGATAGCGATCGACTCCTTAACAACATCGATGATGAAGATCACATCTGGTGTCTTCTTCATGTTACGGATACCGCCCAAGTTAGCCTCAAGCTTCTCAACCTGACGGCTGATATCGAGACGCTCCTTCTTGGTGATCTTAATTTTTGTTCCCTCGGCTGAAGCCTCAGCTAAGAGGTTCTCAAGTTTACGCATGCGATCAATTGAGTTCTTGATCGTCTGGAAGTTGCTCAAGCAGCCACCCAACCAACGAGATGAGATATAGAAAGCTCCACAGCGTGAGGCCTCCTCTTTTACGATATCTTTTGCCTGCTGCTTCGTTCCAACAAAGAGAACGTTTCCACCAAGTGATACGCGATCTACGATGTACTTGCGGGCGATCTCCCACTTCCTCATCGTGATATCCAAGTTAATGATATGAACTCCGTTACGAGCGCCGTAGATATTCGGTAACATCTTAGGATTCCAGCGCTGCGTCTGGTGACCGTAGTGAGCTCCGGCTTCGATTAAATTCTTGATAGTTACTGGTGTACCTGGCTCAATGCCCGGCGCTTTCTCTGACGCTGTAGCGTCTGTTGCTGTTGACATAATATATTCCTTTTTTGTCTTAGTTTGTCCTCCCCGCCCGATATACCTCCTGGCCAGATTTGTATGATGAACCTCTCCTCGTTAAGGAAGCGTGTCAAAACGACAAGTTAGCCAGGGAAGCACCAAGACCGATGCGGGTGCGAAATCGGGGCGGAGCATAGCACCTTTTGTGGTTCGGTGCCAACTGTCTGCCGGGCCGCATAGCCAACCGGAATAAGGCTCTGGCTTAGAGCACGACAAACCGGCATTTTCTCAAACAATTACATTCGGTTAACAGCAACTGGCTGAGTCTACAGCAAGCCTAGGCACACACATCAGCAAGTCGCTCGAAAGCTGCCATTCCGACATCTCCGAGGTCTAAGCTCCACTGATTGACGTATAGATCAACGTGCGACCAGATAGCGTTTTGGTCTAACTCTTGCGCGTGGAGCTTCATGGTTTCATAAGCCATACTCCGATTCGCATAGCTAAAATCAATCGAGGATCTGACCGCCTTTTCGAATAATTGCTGCGTATCTACGCTCACTCGCTTGTGCGCCACTAAACACCCAAGCGGCAACGGCAGACGATATCTCCGCTCCCATAAAGCTCCGAGATCGGCCAGACATTCCAGACCCAGGCTCTGATAAACAAAGCGCCCCTCATGAATAACTACTCCGTAATCGGCTTCTCCTTTTAAAAGTGCCGGCATAATCTCAGAGAAAACCGTTTGCTTTACTCCACTAACAGCCTCAGGAAAAAAGTGTCGGAATAGAGCATATGCGGTCGTTGCCTCTCCAGGTGCCAAAACACGCGACAGAGGTCCAATTGGGGCCGCGCCAGGACGAGCTACAACGAGCGGGCCTACGCCGTATCCCAGCGCCGCTCCAACTGAGCACAAACGGTATCTATCACTGTGTCTTATAGCGGCCACGGCGCTGACCTTACAGAGATCAAAGCGCTCCTCTGCCATCCCCTCATTAAGCTTTTGAATGTCAGCCAATTCTATCGATAGAGGTTGATGAGATATCACCTGCCCAGAGATTAACCCGCAGAAAACGAAGGTGTCGTTGGGGCACGGTGATATGGCTAGCTTTATCGTCATAGAGTCCATAACGTATCAATAAAGCGAACTTTGCTAAAGTCAGACACGCTCGTTGCCCTTCGCTTCCCTTGCATAAACCCTTTTCACCTCTATAATACACGACGTACACCATAACGAGGAAAGTAAATGGGTCGCATATTTGAAAAACGCAAAGATAGAATGTTTGCTCGCTGGGCTAAAACCGCCAAAGCATTTACCAAACTCGGTAAAGAGATCGCGATTTCAGTAAAGCTTGGCGGCGCCGATCCAGACAACAACCCACGTCTTCGTATGGCTATCCAAACAGCGCGGTCGCTTAATATGCCTAAGGACCGGATTGAGGCCGCCATTAAGCGAGCTTCATCACGTGACGAAGCCGAGTTAAACGAGATCACTTATGAGGCTTATGCTCCACACGGCGTAGCTCTCTTTATCGAAACCGCTACGGATAATCCTACGCGCACGATCGCTAACGTACGCAATATCGTCACTAAGAACGGCGGCAAGATGGCCACCACTGGAGCACTCGAGTACGTCTTCGATCGCAAAGGTGTTTTTAAAGTGGGGACTCCAGAGGGAGATCTAGATGATTTCGAATTAGAAATGATTGATCACGGGTTAGAGGAGATCTTTGAGGCTGAGGATGGACTACTTCTCTATTCGAGCTTTAAACAGTTTGGCGATCTACAAAAAGCTCTGGAGGCGCGCAAAATAGAAGTGAAGAGCGCCGCGCCTCAAAGGATGGCGAATAACTTTGTAGCCGTTACAGAGGAACAGGAAGCCGAGATCCAAAAGCTAGTAGACAGGCTCGAGGAAGATGACGACGTGCAGAGCGTGTTTAGTAATATTCAGGCTCGGGAGTAAATAGACGCTAGATACACCTGTGCGCTGCGAATCGGAGAACGCAATAAAGTGATATAGAAGACGCCCTAAGAAGAAAGTGCTAGGACGTTAGCTAACCTAGGGACGGCCGGCAAAACCCCTCCCTACTGCGAAAGCGGATCTTGAGGTGCTCTTCAAGTTTTCGAGATGGGGGATAACCGCGCCAGACTACGCCAAGGCTAGGTCTGGCCCGACAAGAACCTCGTCGGCCGTAGCTTTAGCGAGGGCTGGAGATGTATCCGCGGCTCGCCGAAGTCTGAGATACATTGAGGATTTTTCCCATCTCGAAAACTCGAAGAGCGGCTCAAGATCCGCTTTCGCAGCAGGGAGGGTAGCCGGCCTTCCTTAGGAAAGAAATCGCCCTGGTGGACGGCCTAATAATAATTGATTCTGCGCGCCTTAAATGTCGTTATGTTGCCTCCAGCATCCTCCCATGCCCGCTTAAAATCGCTGGAGGGATCAAAGTCGAGTTTGGAGCCACACCTCTCCACCAGCTCCCGTAAGGCCTCCATAGCGCCACGTGGCAAAACTATCTCAACAGCCGAAAGGTGCAAAGCATAGTATCCTGGCTCATGGCAACCAGGTGCCGCGAAAGTAGTCCCTCCAACTGATTCCAGAAAGGACTCTAGTCGGTCAACGTGATCACCATGTATGACGCACGTACAAAATGTAGCTTCTTCCGCTGTTAATTGCCTAAACGGCTTGCTCTCTAACTCCTTGGGGTCTTTTTTAGGCTGGAATCCTTGCCCGAATAGCATAGTAGTCTCCTTTTGTTCTTATCTTGAAATATGGGAGTTAATTCTCCCAATGCGGCAAAGGTTAGGGTAAATTTCTATTTTAGTGTATAATGCGCTACATTTATGCAGTATTATAGCGTTCTTCAGAAAAACGTAGCGATTGGACGTAAAAATTTAGGTGTAAGGGTAAGTATTGGCAAACGAGCGAGCGTGGCTCGCAGTTTGCGACAAGTAGTGGTGGTTAAGCGCACGCTCTCGC
>JBIKWQ010000073.1:0-16992 GCA_044356215.1 Bdellovibrionota bacterium
GTGGCTAACGGCACACCACTCAAGTCTGGTGCGGATTACATCAATCCATTCGGAGAACGCTATCAGGTCCGGGCCCTTATGTTTTATATTTCAAGGATCCGTCTATCTAATTCAGTAGACACAAACACTGCGCACGATGAGGAATATCATCTCATAGACTATTCTAACGATGCGTCTCATACCTTCTCGGTTAAGGCTCCAAAAGGGACCTATGACACGGTTGAATTCATGCTAGGTGTGGACTCATTTCACAATACGAGTGGTGCCCAGACTGGAGCGCTCGATCCGTTACATGGCATGTTTTGGACATGGAACTCGGGGTACATCTTCGCCAAATTTGAGGGGGTGTGGGCTCGTTCATCGGGGCCCGATACTCCCTTCGCTCATCACGTCGGAGGATTCCGTCCCGGCGAAGATGCGCAACGTTTGGTTTTACTCACGTTGCCACCGCACCGAATTATCGAAGTCAAGGATCAGCACAGCACTCGGATAGAAATAACAGTTGAGGTCTCTCGTTGGTTTAGTGGCAAGCACGCTCTATCTCTCGCAGAGTACCCTACCGTGATGACACCAGGAGCTAAATCTATGCTTGTTGCGGATAACGTATCCACCATCTTCAGCATTCAATGAAAGACTTTCCTCGAACGACACAAATGTACCTTAAAAGGATCCTTCATGTGTTATCCAAAAAGCCTCCCCCTCTATTAAGGGGTCTGAGAACAAATTCACGCCTGCCACGTTGCTTAATCGTTATTGCAAGCTTAGGCGTTCTCTTTGCAATGACGGCCGAGCCGCTTCGTTCGGCTAACCGAAGCACACTTCCCGCTGGCGCCTCACCTCTTCAGTGGGAGCCTCCCCCAGGTTTTCCAACCCCTGTTTACTCGTTTGCCTCTAATCCGCTTTCAAAGGAGGGATTCGAGTTTGGGAGACGTCTTTTTTATGAGGGACGGCTCTCCAAAGATGGAAAATTTCCGTGCTCGTCATGCCATCAGCAGTTTGCGGCCTTCGCAACGTATGCCCACGATCTAAGTCATGGATTCAATGATCAATTTACAATGCGCAACACCCCGGGACTGGCTAATCTCGTTTGGTCACCCTCCTTTCATTGGGACGGCGGAATAAATCATCTTGAGGTTCAGCCATTAGCGCCACTGACGGCACCTAACGAAATGGCTGAGAGCCTGGAGAATGTGCTCTTTAAACTCAATCAAGACCCCGAATACCAAAGAATGAATGCCGCAGCGTTCGGTACTCCCGAGATCACCTCTCAGAGTATGCTGAAGGCGTTGGCTCAATTCATGGGCATGATGGTTTCAGCCAACAGTCGATACGACCAAATGAAGCGTGGGGATATTGATTTTACCCCGGAAGAGCAGCACGGATACGAGATCTTTAGGGACAGATGCGCGACTTGCCATCCAGAGCCGCTCTTCACGGATCACTCATTCCGCTACACCGGGATGGGGGTTACCTCCCGTGATAGCGACCTTGGACGTCAGCGCATTACAAACGACCGAAGCGATACGTACAAGTTTAAGGTCCCGTCGCTCCGGAATGTGGAATTAACCGGTCCCTACGCTCACAACGGACGATTTCAAACTCTATCATCGGTTCTTGATCACTATCGGTTCAGAATCGGTAACGATCCGCTCGCTGATCGGGTCCTTACAGGAGGGATACCACTTGAGGAGGCGCAGAAGAGAGATATCATCACCTTTCTACGAGCCCTCACCGATAGGGATTTTGTGACTAACGAGAATTTTCGAGATCCCGCCTACAGCACAAGATGCAGGTCCGCTCCTTCAGGGTGTAATTCAGAACCCCACAGATTGGGGTTACACCGATAGATGAAATCCGGTAGGCCCCCTGCGACACTACGTCGCAGTGACTCTAGGTGTGTCTTCTGACACACTTTCGTCAACTTTCAAGACCAGGGCATGTATGTTAACGAAATCAAGCGCTCCTTCTCTCAGTATCTCTTTTGTCTCCCTTAGCCTGCTCGTTGCACCAGGTTGTTCGAGAGACGAGCAAGCCGACAAATCCACCCCCAAACTACAGGTGGAACTGTTATGTAGCGGTAGTGGTTGCTCTGCATTCGTTAAAGGGGGAACGCCAAGCATCCTGCAGGATCCGTTGGCCCTCCAAGACGTACGGAGGCAAATCCCTGCATTGAGGCGTGTGCCGGACGAACATCTAACGGCTCGTGAGGTTGACGGCGGTATCATCATTTCCATAAAGGCCCATAAATAATGAATAATGCTCTTTTGAGCTCGACCATTCTGTCATCCTCTTCCTAGCCCCTGCTTCACCTGGCAGAAGATGACCCGAGAAGAAACTGTCCGAATTGGGAGCAGGCTGCTACCAAATGAAGCATTCATGCTGCCGCTATCTACCAACTCCCGGCTTCTATGCCGCTCTAGTCCCCCCTATGTCACCTAGACCGTGGTTCGCTGCTGAGGCCCCTCGCATCAGCGTGTAGGACCGGACGCTTGCTTTCGCAACTAAGTTGCATATAGAATGCTGCCCGGTGTCCTTGTTATGAAATGCCAAATTATCCCATTAGCCGGCTCTCCCCAGGTAGCGCCTCTAGAAGCTGATCGCATCGAGCCCCTCCTCGGAGCAGAATCCAGTGCCCTGCTAGACACGGGGCTTCTGAGGCAACTTGTTGCATCAATGAGCTCACCTCTCAACGTTCTTTTCCCCGAACGCGTTTCCGAAAATGTAAAACCATTTCATGAAACGTTCGAACACTATGGCATAGACGGCAGAGTTTTTCTTACAACCAAGCCTAACCGCTCCTTTTCCATTGTTCGAGAAATCGCGTGTTCTCCGACTATCGGGGTGGACGTGTCATCCGAAGGATCCCTCGCTGCGGCTCTCTCAGCGGGGGTCCCTGCTTCGCGAATTGAGGCGACCGGCCCCAAAGATCAGGGGTACCTATCCCTCGCCCAATCGACGAGCTTCTGGTACACGAGCCGGCCTGAAATATTGCCGAACCAACGAGATCCTGACGAATCCAAGATCGCCACGACATTCGTGCAATCACACGGCCCTAGACAACCTGAGATCGTGAGCTGAACATCGGTGTTGAGCCTAAGGCGTTTCCATTCACTTTTCAGAAAATCGACGGGGACCTCGGGCTTACCGCGGTCCTCTCTTCCACAACAACACCCGAGACAAACAGCCACCTGCGCAAGAACCTCTCGCTTGGTATGAACGGCAGAAGAGTCAGTGTCCACAGCCCCCTCCACAACATCCCCCTCTAAGCCGATTTGGAGATTTTTGAACAACCTTCCCCTTTGACAGGTCTTCAAGGTTCCCGTTGACAAAAACCCTTCCGGTTATTTGACGAATCACGGCACCGTCACTCTGGAGACCCTCAAGCTCTCGGCCAATGAGCTGGGCCAGCTCTCCCCAGGTCGAAATTTCCGTAGAACTACTGTGCATAACCTCTACCACTTCGCCAGTCTCACAAATTTTGTAGTCATACAGGGGCATAGGACTTACCTCGTGGCACGAGGCTATCCCATACGCAACTGGGTTGCAAGTAGGATACTGACCTGTTGTGCTAACCTCCGCACAGGAACGCCCAACAAAAAATGCGCGCAGTGGTCAGTGAGGACCGACTTCGTCTATAGTGATGTGCAAAAGTCCGTGCCAGTAAAACTGGCAAGGCTTTTGTCATACATCACTATAGGTTGTTGTTTTGATTCGCATCCGCGAATCGATAGCGTTCTCCAAAGGTCGGGATTTCGCTACGGACTTTTGGAGAACGCTATAGACGTCCTAGTTTATAACAGGATGGCTAGCCTAGAACTTGGAAGATACTTTGATGAGTGGCATATGTATTCCCCATCTGAAGTTAGCTACAAGGAGAATATTCACTCTCCTATCGAGCAGACCATCAATGACATCAGCCACCAGATATTGAAAGGGATTCGGCTTCGGGATGAAGATGACTTTCTTAGAGAGGTCGCCGTAAAATCCCGCGGCCTAATATCAGAGCTCGGTTTTGACCAGCGAACCAGCGGCTCACTCGCTCACTTCTAGATTTTTCCACCTCTACGCCGTTTCTCTTGCAACTTAATCCGCGCATTCGTAATCTAATGGTCTAAGTGAATCACCATTTCGGGGTGTAGCTCAGCCCGGCTAGAGCGCACGGTTCGGGACCGTGAGGTCGAAGGTTCAAATCCTTTCACCCCGATACCTTTAGAACATGTCATTACGCAAGGTCTTAAAATTTGGCGGCTCCTCCGTCGGCACTCCAGAGCGCATCCGGAGCATTGTGTCGCTCGTCACAGACGAGCGCCGCTACACGGCTGGATCGGTTCCCGGTGTCGTCGTCTCAGCGTTTCAAGGGGTCACCGACGCACTGATCTCAATCGCCAAGATGGCGGCTTCAAAAAACGGCCTTTATCGAGAGCTTTTAAGCCAGATTACAACACGGCACCTAGATGCTGTCAGAGCTCTCGTTCCGGCTACGACCTGTGGAGCTGCTCTGGCGACCGTTAAGGTAATGACCAACGAGCTTGAGGAGATCCTATCCGGAGTAGAGATCCTGGGCGAATGCAGTCCTCGGGTCATGGATCAAGTGATGAGCTTTGGTGAGAGACTCTCCGCTTACATCGTAGCCCAAGCTTTCATCGCCGCTGGACATAAAGCTGAATCATTAGACAGCCGAACAGTTGTGCTTACAAACGATTGGTTCGGAAACGGCTTAGTAGATCGGCAGTCGACTTACAAAGCTATCTCAAATCATTTTAGCGGCAAATCGGACTTGCAAATTATCACCGGATTTATCGGTCGGGCTCCAGATGGAGCGACCACTACTCTAGGACGAGGAGGATCAGACCTATCAGCATCGCTTTTTGGCGCGGCGCTCGAGGCAGACGAGATCGAGATCTGGACCGATGTTGACGGGATGCTCACCTCAGATCCACGCAAAGTCCCTAAGGCATTTACCATACCGGAAGTGACTTTTGAGGAGGCGATGGAGTTAAGCCATTTCGGAGCCAAGGTGATCTATCCGCCAACGATGCAACCAGCGATGGAAGCGCGGATACCCTTAGTGATCAAAAATACGCTGCGACCGGAAGTAGCGGGAACCAGAGTAGTTCAAACCGCTGTCGAACACCCTTATCCGATCACGGGGATATCATCGATTAGCTCTATCGCTCTGTTACGCCTACAGGGATCGGGCATGGTGGGGGTGTCGGGTACAGCGGCGCGATTCTTCAGGGCTCTCGCCAATTCCAAGGCTAATGTAATCCTGATCACTCAAGCCTCTTCGGAACACACGATCTGCTGCGCGATTGACCCGATTCACGTTAACGCCGCGAAGAATGCCGTAGCCGAGGAATTCGCTTTAGAGCTAAACACCGGAACGATTGATCCTCTCGTGGTTGAAGAGAGTCTGTCGGTCGTATCAGTGGTAGGTGAAAACATGCGCCATTCACCCGGTATATCTGGCAGGGTATTTTCAGCCCTAGGGGCTAACGGTGTAAACATCGTCGCGATCGCTCAAGGATCCTCCGAGAGAAACATCTCGGCGGTCATTTCGGCTAGTGATGAGAACAAAGCGCTAAATGCGATACACGATGAATTCTTTATAAGTCGCAGTAAAACTATTAATCTTTGGGTTATCGGCACCGGATTAATCGGCACCACCCTACTCCAACAGTTAGAGACGCAAGCTCAAAAATTGCGCGACAATAGCGGCCTAGAGCTGCGATTACATGGGGTATCCAACTCAAGACAGATGCGACTTGCTTCTCGCGATTCAAGTGAGCTCCCTTTAATTAGGCCACTCGCTGAGGATTCTCTTCCGGCGAATCTCGCGGAATTTGTCAGTGATTGTGTCAATTCAAACCTTCCTAACTCGATCTTTGTTGACTGCACGGCGAGCGATGAGCTTCCTTCTTTCTATCCGAGACTCCTTGAGTCTAGCATAGCGGTTGTGACACCCAACAAGCGCGGGTTCTCTGGCCTATACGAGTTCTATTCAATGTTGCGCACATCCGCGAACTCAAGACGCTCACCACTACTCCACGAAACCTGCGTTGGCGCGGCTCTACCAATCCTTGGAACACTCAGTGATTTAGTTAGAAGTGGCGATACCGTTCTCTCTATAGATGCCGTGTTGTCGGGAACCTTAAGTTTTATATTTAACTCTTTGGCTCTCGGTTCTACCTTCAGTCAGGCTGTTTTAGAGGCTAAGGCCAGGGGATACACCGAGCCAGACCCACGAGACGACCTCTCCGGAATGGATGTAGCGAGAAAGGTTCTCATACTCGCGCGCGACGCTGGGGTACCCCTAGAGCTAGAGCAGATTAAGATCTCCCCTCTTCTCCCCGATGAGGCATTAAACTGGTCGGTTGAAGAATTTCTACGGAAGCTCCCAACGCTCGACGAACACTTCGCCGATCTACTAGGATCAGCCAAACAGCGCGGCGAACGTCTCTTTTTTAGCGCCTCGATAGAAGTTGAGAAAAAAACAGCGACAATTGGAGTTAGATCTCTAAACGCCGACCATCCTTTTCAGGCCCTCTCAGGGGCTGACAACATAATAGCCTTCACAACTGCGCGTTACCTAAATAATCCCTTGGTAATCAAGGGGCCAGGCGCTGGAGCTGAGGTGACTGCCGCTGGGGTATTCGCTGATATTATAAGAGCAGCCAGGTGAGCTGAATGAATAGCTTTCGAAATTCTGTCACCGTTTTCGCTCCAGCCACGGTGGCTAACGTTGGTTCGGCGTTCGACGTCCTAGGCTTCGCGCTTGACGCTCCTGGGGATACGGTTACAGCTACCATCTCAGAAACCCCAGGGGTCGTCGTAAGATCAATTGAAGGAGACGGCGGTGTGTTACCGCTTGAGAGCTCGCGCAATACAGCCGCGGTTTCAGCGCGCGCTCTTCTTGATCATCTAATCTCTATCAACAGCGAAAAATATTCATCAGTCGGCATAATACTGGATCTCGTAAAAGGGCTCCCGATCGGAAGTGGGCTCGGATCGAGTTCTGCCAGCTCAGTTGGCGGAGTCGTAGCGGCTCACGAGCTTTTAGGAGCTCCGCTTAAAAAAGAGGAGCTGTTACCGTTTGCGATGGAAGGCGAACGGATCGCCTGTGGTGCAGCCCACGCAGACAACGCCGCTCCGTGCCTCCTTGGAGGGTTCGTTTTAATTAGAAGCTACTCGCCATTAGATCTAATTCAATTACCAACTCCTAACCCGCTATCAGTAGCCGTGGTTTCACCTCACATCGAGCTACGCACATCGGATGCTCGCAAGATCCTTAAAGCCTCGGTGCCTTTAGGTTCCGCCATCTCTCAGTGGGGAAATGTCGCCGCTCTTGTTGCTGGGATTTACCGTAACGACCCTGAGCTAATAGGCAGATCCCTCGCAGATACGATCATCGAACCAGAGCGCGGGCAGCTAATTCCAGGATATCACGCGGTGAAGGCGGCAGCTAAAGACGCGGGTGCCTTAGGGTGTTCTATCTCAGGCTCAGGTCCGGCGCTCTTTGCCATGTGTCGCTCAGAGAGCGACGCGCACAGAATAAGCGATACGATGGCTGAGGCCTTTAAGAGAGCCGCCGGTGTTACCGCTGATATCCACATCTCTGGAATCAACACTGAAGGCGCAAAGGTTATCAGGATGGACTAGCCATGTCAGGATTGCCCCTCTATTCAACAAAAAACACCATGACCCGCGCGTCGTGGAGGGATGCTGTCCTGAGCGGCATAGCGCCCGATGGAGGACTATATCTACCGGTTAATTTCCCGCTTCTATCGCAGCAAGAGATTACAGATCTAAAGGGTCGGACGTTCTCGGAAGTAGCAACGGTCCTGGCGCGACGACTTATCGGTGATGAGGTCCCCCAGGAGGTAATTAGTCATATCTGCGCCGAAGCCTTTAATTTCCCTCTCGAGCGTCGAGAGCTAGCACCTAAGTTATCTGTCCTTGAACTCTTTCACGGTCCTACCTGCGCTTTCAAGGACTTCGGTGCGCGCTTCATGGCCCGGCTATTCCGTTATTTTTGGGGCTCACAATCACGACAATTAACAGTGTTAGTCGCAACATCAGGCGACACCGGAAGCGCCGTAGCTAACGCGTTTTTCGATCCTAGTCCGAATCCACCGATTCGGGTCGTAATCCTCTACCCCAAAGATAAAGTAAGCGACGTTCAACGCCGACAGATGACAACGCTTGGCGGTAACGTAATTGCTCTACAGGTACGTGGCACTTTTGATGACTGTCAGAGTTTAGTGAAAGAGGCTCTGCGTGACGAAAGACTCTTAGCTAATCATGCTTTAACCTCCGCAAACTCAATCAATATAGCTCGACTCTTACCGCAAGCCTTTTATTACGCCTACGCTAGTCTACTTTTTAATGACAGTGATGGTCCGCTGTTTGTGGTGCCGAGCGGAAACTTAGGCAATCTAACCGGCGGAATAATCGCCGATAAGATAGGCTTTAAGTGCAAGGGCTTTATCGCCGCATGCAACTCAAACGAAACGTTTCCGCGGTTTTTAAGCTCTGGAGTTTTTATTCCACAAAGCTCTGTAGAAACGATCTCCAACGCCATGGATGTTGGAAACCCGAGTAACTTCTATCGGATTACTGAGCTATTAAAGCCTGGATGCGAAACTCGCTCGCTTAATAATTTCTTACGGGGTTGTGCTGTATCTGATAGCGATACACTTAAGGCGATAACATTTTATCATTCACGATACGGTTATGTGTTAGACCCGCATACTGCCGTCGGAGCTGTAGCTCTCGATAGCATGATGGGTGAATACGGAGCGGACACGCCCAAAGTACTCGTAGCAACAGCGCACCCTGGTAAGTTTGCTCCGGCTGTCGCTCAAGCTATCGGATCCGCGCCTATTCTGCCCGACCGACTTAGCAAAGTACTTTTATCATCCGAGCGATTTATTGAGATTGAAAGCCACTACTCCCACCTGGCGGGAGTTCTTGAAGCATAGGGATTCGCCCGGTTCACACCTTACTTTTAAGGAGATAAAAATTCGCCGCCTGATCGAGGTATTGATCTGACATTATAATCTCTCGAACAAGGACGTAGTTCCTGACCTTCCGATATTTTAATACGGCCTCTAAGTTTGGAGCTGCTCCTGTAATCAGCAGAATCCGATCGGGCCTAGCGTGCTTTTGGAAACTCGTTAGCTCCTCAAATTTATCCGCCTCGCACATTTTCCAGTAATACTTTCTACCAAGCATAAATAAGAGCGCGTTCTCGGCGTGATAGTCGAACTCAGCGGTAACTACGCTAAAATTCCCTCCGACTAAAGTCGGTTCGTTTCTTAGCCGCTCGGATAAAACCTCGTAGAATCGGTAAGTGCGCTGAGATCCATGAGGGTTAGAACTTGTTCCAGCCAGGTATGCTGGCAAATAAAGCGAAATAGAAAGAAGGATAAATGCAGGCCAAGCGACTCGTGCGCATGATGCAAACCTTCCACCCCTTAGCTCAAGGATAGCCGCGAAGGAAAAGACAACAACTAGTGAGCAAAATGAATAAAAAATATAAACTGAATAAACTGCGATCTGCCGATTCAAATAAGTGTTGAGTGCGACGATGGAGACGAGAGAGATCAAGGATAGAAACGTCGCTATTACAAGTGGTTTTCGAGCTTTTTCGTTAGCAAAAGCGACTATCCAGGTCACAAGCACGAAAAAAAGCGAATCAACCAAAGGTGCAATCGGTTTAAACTCGAAAACCATCTGAAGTGTTCGGAGATTATGCCAAAACAGCTCAACTATCCCGATCCTCTGGGTTCCAGCTAGATGCCTAGAGATTAGCGGTCTTAAAAATTTAACTACACCGGAATCATAGATGAAGAATAGGCTTGGCAACCACAATACAATCAGCAGAAGAAGACTGACGAGATGCTCTTGAGGGCGCATAAGGCTGCGCTGCCTTACATAACCCATCCTGCTTGCTACGCCGTAGCAGCTAAGTCCAATAGCTATTAAGGGCAGAGACCCATAATGAAGTTGCAAACTCGCCGAGCACCCCAGAAAAAGCAGCCATATATTACTTTTCTGAACGCTCAAGATTGATGCCGTTAAAATGATAGCACCGCACAGCAAAATGTCGTTACCATGCCACGGTACTCTGAAAGGAAAAGGGTTGGGAGTAAGCACAATGATCAGCAAAGCTAAAAATACGCTTGTTGCCACCGTACGAGGACGAAAGAAAGGGAGCAGAGCGAGAGTAAAGGCGGCCTGCAGCGCGAAAACCCTTATAATTCCGAGGATAACTGACGCGACTATAACACTCTTGTTAGCTACAAGATAAACCAGACTTAAATAGTAGAAATATAGAGGACCAAGATGTCTGCCTCCAACATGAGACGGTGGCCCTAGTAAAATCACGTCGAGAGAGGTGATGAAATCATCTGCCACCGCGAAGCTGAGCGCCATGTCGTTCGTAAACAGGGTATTATCAGCACTCAGATTAAATACCGCGAGGTAAGAGCATAAACATAAGATGACCAGCTGCGCGATGTAAAAAACTGGACTCATAAACTTATTTACCAACAAACACCGAGGCTTTAGCTCTTTAGCCGTATGTACTGGAAGATAACTCAGGATGGCAGTGGAGTCTATTCGCCAGCTACTCGAGCCGGATGTTCCACGTCCCCTCACTAAGCCCATGATTCGTCCGCGCGTCATAACGGCGATCTAGTCCGCGGATCTCGGCAATCACCTCAGATATAATCTTCTCCGCGCGCTCGCGCGTCACTGCCCCCTCTCTTTTGTGCTCTTCTTTAAGGCGAGTCAGTATCCTCGGCGCGGTCTGATCGATGTGGCTCACATGATTTAATTCATGCGCTTTCGTTCGCTCCACAAATCCGTTCCAGGCGTTTAAAAGATCCTCAGATATCTTTTCAGACGCCTTACCAAGTTTAGGTAATAGGATCATCGCGATACAGTTTAGCTTAATGGAATTCGGGTCAATCGTCCCATCATCGAAACGCTTCCAGTTCCATTCAACTGTCCAATCGGTGTAGGCGAACCTCGTCTTGCCTAAATCATCTTTAGGACCTCGCTCTCTTAACGAAGCCTCCAATTCCTCCACACTCGCGCCCTCAACCTCATAGTAGTTGTGAGCTGGCGCGACCGGACAGCTCCAGGCCTTGGCGCACAGAACCAGAGTGATAGCTGTAAAGAGCGCCGTATTGGTCCAGCGTCCCGGCCCCATATTTTACTGAACCATGAAGTCCGTGAATAGGATCCCCACAACGGCTGGCTCTTCTAGACCGATAGCTTCATTTAGACCATCCATCAATTCCTCTTTTAATCTGGTTTTGCCTTCGACTGTTAATAGATCTGGCGCCTTCTTAGAAGAGAGAATACGTATAATCACATCTCTGAATTGATGCTCTTTTTTCGCCAAATGCGGATGAATGCCGCCTCCTGCAGCGCCCTCCTTAGCGCCTCCACTAGCTCCACCGCCGTGTGCTTTGCCACCCTCAGCCCCACCTACAATTGCTCCTAATTGTTTGTCTAACAATCCAGCGTCATACTCGATCATAATGCGGACCTTGAGGAAAGATCCCATATCCGAGAGGTTCACGATGAATTGGCCGAGGTCCGCCGTCTCGATGTGCTTAACGTCGTCTTGAGGCTCGTGCAGCTCTTCGGCGTGTTCATCTGGAGGCGGTTCTCCCCCCATAAACATTGAGGCGACTCCAGCACCTCCCACTAGACTCACCAACCCAACCACAGCAAGTATGATCAATTTCTTTTTACTCTTCTTGGGCTTCTCTTCAGTGGTCTCATGCGCCTCTTCCTTGCCAGACATAAGCTTCTCCCTGTACTAGCTTTCCTATGCAGGATCTTCGTCAAAAATCGTCTTAAACATGAGGGAAAAGAGTAATCAGTGAGCTATAACGCAATCGTTCCTTGATACACTGTGCCGATTAAGATATTGTTATTAGGCTTATTTTTTAAGAGATCTGCGTATCATGATGGAAGCTTCTCACGACCAACTCTATTGCATTCGCCACTCACTGGCGCACGTTATGGCGCAAGCTGTATTAGAACTTCGCCCTAACGCTAAGTTAGCTTTCGGTCCACCGATCGATAACGGTTGTTATTACGATTTCGATTTTGACACCCCTCTGACTCACGATGACTTTAAAGCCATTGAGAAAAATATGCGAAAGATTATTGGCCAACGCCAGCCTTTCGCCGCTTCTAAACGGAGTGCTGCCGAGGCTGTTGAGTATCTAAAGGCACGCGGCGAGACCTACAAGGTCGAGTATTGCCTTGAGCTAGCCGCTCGCGGAGAGACAGAGATCGGCTTCTACACAAACGGCCCATTCGAAGATATGTGTGCCGGACCGCACCTTGAGCACACCGGCCAGATTCCACCTGATTGCTTCACGATCGATGCGCTAGCTGGAGCCTACTGGCGCGGAGACGAGAAGAACAAACAATTAACGCGGATTTACTGCTTAGCGTTTAAAAACAAGGACGACCTAAAGAGCTACATCGAAAAGCGAGAGCTCGCGCGCGAGAGGGATCACAGAAAGTTAGGCAAGGAGCTTGAGCTGTTCCTAATCTCGGATGTTGTTGGACCGGGCTTACCACTTTGGACTCCAAACGGAACAGCGATCCGTGAAGCACTTGAGACTTTCGCCAAAGAACAGGAGGCCCGCTACGGATACGTCAGGGTTGCGACCCCGCATATCGCCAAGGAGAATCTTTACTATACCTCCGGTCACCTCCCCTATTACAAAGACTCGATGTTCCCACCAATGGAGCTTGAGGGAGAGTGCGCCTATTACATGAAAGCGATGAACTGCCCGCACCACCATATAATTTTCGGACATAGGCCACGCAGCTACCGTGAGTTGCCCCTACGATTCGCTGAATACGGAACAGTTTACCGTTACGAGGACTCAGGCTCGCTCTCGGGACTTTTACGTGTGCGCTCGATCGCTCAGAACGACGCGCATATCTACTGCACACTTGATCAGGTAAAAGATGAGTTAAAGGCCACCTTTAACATGACCCTTGATTACTACAAGAAGTTTCGCTTCGAGAATATCAAGGTTCGTTTCTCCACTCACGATCCAGCTAACAAGGATAAGTTCGTTGACAATCCTGAACTCTGGGCCTTCTCTGAGAAGATCGTTAAAGAGGTCGTTGATGAACTAAAAGTCGATCATATCCTAGGAGTTGGGGAGGCCGCGTTCTACGGACCTAAACTTGATTTCCAAGCGACTACGATGTTGGGGCGCGAAGAGTCAATCAGCACAACTCAGCTCGATTTTGCTCAACCGATAAACTTTGATCTCACATATATCGGGGATGATGGACGTCAACACAGGCCGTACATCATTCACCGAGCTCCACTTGGCGCGCACGAGCGATTTATCGCGTTCTTGATTGAGCACTTTGGCGGAGCGTTCCCAACGTGGATGGCACCCATTCAAGCGCGGATTATCCCGGTCAACGCGGAGGTAACAAACTACGCCAAGGAGCTCGAGAGCATATTGCGGGAGAAGTTAATTCGAGTAGAGCTAGATAGCTCTGACAACTCGTTTAACAAAAAGATTCGAGAAGCCGTTACTCGCAAGATTCCGAACATGGCGATTATCGGACACAAAGAAGCCGAGCAAGGAACGGTTACTTTGCGACGCTACTGCACCCAGGAGCAGATCACCCTAAGTAAAGATGAGTTCGTCTCAAGGCTAGAGCGTCTGATTCGTTTAAGAACGATGGATAATTTCGCCGATGAGGCGGTGTAGATGCCAGAAATCGCTTGCGCTATTTCTGGCTAAGTGCCGGCGCGAATAGCGCCATAACCGAGCAAAAACTCGCGTAAGCGAGGTTTTGCCTCACACCCCTAAGCCGCCTGACTCTCACCGCCAGCCCGAGTCTCAACCGTTAGAGCTCCATCCTTAACACCGACCAGTACCGCACTCCCGATGTGCAGCTCATCAGCTATTAACGCCCGCCCGACACGAGTCTCTAACTCGCGTTGAATATATCGCTTAAGCGGCCTAGCTCCATACACCGGATCATAACCGGCTTGCGCGATGTGCTTCTTAGCCTCATCCGACACAGTAATTGTTATACCCCGCTCAATTAATCGTTTCGTAACATCAGCTAAGAGGAGATCAACTATCGAGGTAATCTCATTTAGTGATAACGGCTTAAACAGAACGATCTCATCGATTCGGTTTAGGAACTCCGGCCTAAAGTGTCCTCTTAGATCTCGCATTACCGAGTTTCTAGCTCCCTCACTGATCTCACCACTCTTAGAGATCCCCTCAAGTAGATGCTGCGAACCGATATTAGACGTCAGGATTATCACCGTATTCTTAAAGTCTACCGTACGACCCTGCGAATCGGTTACCCGGCCATCGTCAAGGATCTGCAGCAAAACATTAAACACATCGTGATGCGCCTTCTCGATCTCATCAAAGAGGATCACGCTATAAGGCTTGCGTCTTACCGCCTCGGTGAGCTGCCCACCCTCCTCGTAACCAACGTATCCCGGAGGTGCGCCGATTAACCGCGTAACGGCGAACTTCTCCATGTACTCACTCATATCTATTCGAATTAGGTTCTGCTCGCTATCAAAGAGCACCTCCGCTAACGTCTTAGCCAGCTCAGTCTTTCCTACTCCTGTTGGCCCAAGGAATATAAACGAGCCAATAGGCCTACGTGGATCTTTAATTCCCGCTCTCGCTCGAATCACCGCATCAGCAACGTACCCAACCGCCTCATCCTGACCTACCACGCGCTTGTGCAGGATCTCATCAAGTTTAAGCAATTTAGCTTTCTCTCCCTCAACTAATCTAGTCACCGGTATTCCGGTCCAACGAGCTACGATCTCAGCTATCTCACCCTCCGTGACCTCCTCACGAAGAAGCCTTCTTGCTCCGTCCTTCTCTACGGCTTCCTGCTCAAGCTCAAGCTGTCGCTGAAGCTGAGGTAGCTTACCGTGCTTAAGCTCGGCGGCTTTATTGAGGTCGTATTGCCTCTCTGCCTTCTCAATTTCGTGACGGAGCTGCTCTAACTGTCCACGGATCGCCTGAACCTTGTGGATCGCTTCCTTCTCTGTCTGCCACTGAGAGCGCATAGCGTCACCCTGCATCCGCGCCTCAGAGAGCTCGTCTGTCAAAGCTTTTAGGCGCTCTTGGCTGGCGCGATCGGTCTCTTTCTTTAACGCGGCTTCCTCGATCTCAAGCTGCATAATCCTTCTTGTAGTCTCATCAAGCTCCGCTGGCATCGAATCGATCTCTGTACGGATCGTAGCACAAGCCTCATCGACTAGATCGATCGCTTTATCTGGCAAGAACCTCTCAGAGATGTAACGGTGAGATAATGTAGCCGCCGCGACCAACGCATTATCCTGAATACGCACTCCGTGGTGCACCTCAAAGCGCTCTTTAACTCCACGCAGGATCGATATAGTATCCTCAACACTTGGTTGATCTACCATCACTGGCTGAAAGCGACGCTCTAGCGCCGCGTCCTTCTCTAGGTGCTTTCGGTACTCATCTAAGGTCGTAGCTCCGATACAGTGCAGTTCGCCCCGCGCTAGCATCGGTTTAAGCATATTACCCGCGTCCATCGCGCCCTCGCTCTTACCCGCTCCAACTATAGTGTGCAGCTCATCAACGAATAAGATAATCCTGCCTTCAGAGTTCTTCACCTCTTGAAGAACCGCCTTCAATCGCTCCTCAAACTCACCGCGATACTTAGCACCCGCGATTAGCGAACCCATGTCTAGCGAGAAGATCGTCTTATCGCGTAATCCTTCTGGCACATCACCACGCACGATTCGCTGAGCTAGCCCCTCAACGATCGCTGTCTTTCCAACTCCCGGCTCTCCGATTAAAACTGGATTGTTCTTGGTCTTACGAGAAAGAATCCTTATCACGCGGCGGATCTCACCATCTCGACCGATCACTGGATCAAGCTTCCCCTTACTTGCTTCCTGAACGAGATCGCGCCCATAACGATCAAGCGCCTCGTAAGTCGCCTCTGGATTCGCGCTCTGAACCCGTTGATTTCCACGAACTACTGTCAGAGCCGCCAAGAATTTCTCGCGCGTGAGGTTAAGAGATCGGCAGATCGCGCCAAATGGAGTCTTTTGATCGTTCTCAAGCGCCGCTAAAAAGAGGTGCTCCACAGAGACGTACTCATCCTTAAGACGCTTAGCCTCCTCTTCAGCTTTTACAAAAACCTGTCCAAGTCGGTTAGTTAAAAATACTTTGCCGGGCTCTATTCCTGGACCTGAGACCTTCGGGCGCTTATCAAGCTCACGCTCAACCTGCGCGATAAAACTATCGACCGGAAGATCCATCTTAGCGAAGAGTCGTGGAATTAAGCCGTTATTCTGCGTGGCTAAACTCATGACGAGGTGCTCAACATCAACCTCTGTATTGCCACGTCTAACAGCCTGCGCCTGTGCGTCCTGTAGAGCTTCCTGAGATCGCTGAGTAAATTTCTGTAAGTCCATTTATCCTCTGGTTTAGTTATTAAGAGTACCCACACTACTTTTAATAATCACTCCTTCAGCGAATATCGAGTTTTTCTGGAATGGGCAGTAGGAAAAATTTGGGGTGGGGTAAGGGGCTGGAAATACGGTGGAAATAGGGGGTGCTTGATTAGGGGAATTGTCTGTGGCAGAATTGCCCCAGCGCAGGAATTCCCGCGTGCGTTGATCTTTTATAGCAATCTTAAAGGGGGTCGGTATGGCTTTTCAGAGTGGTCCGAGACAAGAACAAAACACTGGAAAAACAAGTTTTGGGAAGTTCGTTCTTTTAAATACTGACCAAATCGTGAGCATTAAAAAATACGACGCCTTCTTACCCGACCGAATTGGGGGTCTTCAATTCCAAAACGCAACACCCTACTTTCAAATAGCATTATACCCCGCCATAAATTCTTAACATACCCCGCCACCCCGCTTTTTTTATTAGCCTGAGAATCGCCTTCTTTTGGTTCCTT
>JBIKWQ010000074.1:0-16895 GCA_044356215.1 Bdellovibrionota bacterium
TGAACGTAACTTTCTCATTGAGTGGTACTCCTTATTTAAGGTTAGTTTCTGTATTGATAACAAGCTATTAGCCTATTATCGATTACCACTCAATCTCTTAATTTCAACGGGAATTAGGACATCCTCTGTGTGCCTAAGGAAGCAAGGCAAAACCCCTCCCTGCTGCGAAAGCGGATCTTGAGCTGCTCTTCGAGTTTTCGTGACGAGAAAAAATCCTCAATGTATCTCAGAGGATACACTTGCGGTTTTTTCTCATCACGAAAATCGAATATCAACTCAATCTCCACTTTCTCGCTACGGGTAGGTTTTGCCTCGCTTCCCTAAGGAGAGTTTACGCTCAGGAGTGGCGCGTCTCTCGTTATTCAAGGGGATCTCGCGAGAGGATAATTGAGTGGAATGGCGAGGAGATATCGGGCACCGCAAACGGAAAACCGTGGGAAGATATCCAGGTGCTCTCGGCTCCAGCATTGGGCGCAAGACTCACGCAAGACTATCTATTTAGGAGTCTTAAAGACTTATTTGATCAGATAAAAGACTTAATCAAAGAGCCCCTGAGCGAGGCCGGTGCACCTTAGCAACCTACATTGCGCCGCGCTCTCATGGGTTCGGTGGATTGTTAACTTGAGTGGAATTGCTGATACCTATCTTTGTGTGATTTCTCAACACCTCTACCATTATATGAGCTCGAGCAGTTGGTTCTGCAACGGCCACTACCAAATGAGATGCCGTAATGACCTTTGCCTTATACGCTAATAACAAGAGCCTCACGGGAGCTGCGGTGTCTGGGACCACGGAACCAAATTTACCATATTGCTCAAGTGCACGGCTCTGATCTAGTGAATAAAAGGTACTAAGTTCACTCGCGCATAAAGCTTCGAAATCGCTGAGAGCCTGCACCACTGCCTGAACTGCAGGATCGAGATCGCCTTCTTTAGCCCTCTCCAATTTCCTGATTGCGGCTTTGGTGCATCGGGGCTCGGATTCACTAGCAAGAAAATTCACTGCCGCGGCAAGGAATGCCGGGTGGCTGCAAGCGTAAGATAACATGAGGGGGTGAAGTTTGCCGTTCCTTTCGCCTTCTTTCAGAGCACCTACTACATCTGGCGCCCGGATCGCTGACTTTCTTTTGTTAAAGGTATCGGTGGCTATATCTACTTTCAGCCGTTCTTCCGGACTCTCCGAGCCCTGGATGAGGCGCAATCTTTCTTCGGAGGTTTTAAAGGGACTTACCAGGCACATACGCACCGACAGGCTCTGAGCGTTCATCAAAGCACTTGCGGTGTCGTTGGCCCTGTCTCCTAGATCGAGTAACCCATTAGGGTTTATAACCGCCAGGTGCTGAGAATTTGAATCCGGCGTTATATTAAATGGTTTCTCCCACTTCTCTCCGGGAAGTTCTACAATCTTGACGTAAAAGGCGAGCTTTCCTCTCTCTGAACCACCATCATTCGCGCGCCTCTGGCAGACACAGACAACAGAGGCTTGTAGCGTATCGATGCCTGTTTTTATTGACAAGCAGAAGGGGGCTCCTAAATTCTCTTTGGCAAGAGAAAATGGATTTCTACCCTCCCAGTGGGCATCAAAGTAGACTCCTAAGTCCAAACTGTTCAAAATTAGTTTCGCTTCTGTCTTGCGCTTATCAAATTGGTTCATGACTGGCCCCTGGGATAATCTCCCATTAAAGGTACCATCTCCATAGGTGCTAATCAAACTTAGGGGGGGAGTCCGCAGGGCTACCTCTAAGTCCGCTAAGATACTGAGAGTATTTATTTAAACAATCGTACTGGCGCAAATGTTTTGCCTCTGATGGAAATGGAACTCAGTCGGCGCTAGCTAACTTGGTATCTGAGCCTTTTAAGAGGAACTAAACTCGAAGAGCAGCTCAAGATCCGCTTTCGCAGTAGGGAAGGGTTTTGCCGGCCTTCCCTGAGTACCCACTCATTTTTCCCAAACAGAAATTATAGAACTACTCAAGGGCATATAACCCACTACCATATCAATCATATACAGCTTGTTGCGGATAGTTTGCTCATCTTGTTTAACGCCTTTCGGCAGAGGATCGGCCGTTAGGTCCGCCGGCACGAAAGTGTGATATCCTAGTTGGGCGGCTGTTCTCGCGGTTGAATCCACACATACGGATGCGTGTCCTCCAACAATAATGACGGTTTTGACGCCCTGACTTCGCAAATAGGCATCAAGCTCTGTGTTCATAAATGAATCATAGAGATATTTAGTAATCTGTTTGTCACTTTTAAGAGGGCGGACTTTATAATAATCCCATCCTTCTCCGTTTTCATCGACGACCGACGGAATGTTAGCAAGTTTCATTTTGTGACGAATACTTTGTGGCATGTGTTCAGGGCGCTCGAGGTTCCTGATAAATACGGTTGCGGCGAGGGGAAAATCACGACTTCGCGCGAGAAAATTATCTATTCTCTCCGCTACTACCTCCAAATAATCAAAGTTCGCCTCTTCATATTTTATTAAATACTAACCCAAGGCTGACTTTGGATCGCAGTAAGCATTCATCATGTCCACTACAAGGAGAGCGGTTTCCGCCGGCTTGAGCAACTCGGCTATCCTAGGGTCGAGATGTTTAGCTTCAGACATAATCGATATAAAATATTTACGAAAGTTATACTAAGTCGATTGACTCATAAGCTACGGCCAGGATTGCCGTAAAATTGGGAAAACTAATACAAAAAACGCATCATCAGAGCCCCTCTTCATCGTCGCTTTGATTTTCCATGGTTTGATTCTCTCTAGCGAAGATGACATCCCACATCTCGTTCTGATGAAGCCAGATCAGATCGGCGATATCCTCAATGTTTTCGTACTCAGCGTGTGGGCGCCTGACTCTCTTCTGCTTTCCGTTAACAAATATAATCATCGTCTCTTTTTGTCGTCGAGCCTTATGTCTCCGCTGCTCGGTGGTCAATTTTTTCTTTCTTCCGGCCATGCCTGCTCCTTTAAAAGTTAGAGGGATAGATCTCGCAGCGTCCTCACAATCCTGCAATAAAATGCGCTCTCTATCTACTCCCCCAACTCCGCCCCATACCTCCAATGCTCACTCTCAAAGTAGCGGCCATATTTTGGATCGTTCGCGAATTTGAGCTGACTTATCGGTGACTCACTTAGATCTACTTTGGTTAGTTGGTCGAGAATAGTAGAGCCAGCGTAGCTAGGGTCTCTTTGCTTTGACATTGCTTTCTCAACCATAGAGGCTATGGAATAGCCGGTCGCTACCTCGAAAAAGTACGATGACCCCTCTGGAGATTCGCGGAGCTTTTGAACGAACTCCTTCTTGACCCCTCCATAAACAAAGGAGCATTTATCTGTGATCCGAGCTGCCTGCTGCCTGAATGAGTCAGAGGCGAAGATATCCCCGCCAACGATATTAGGCGCGAAGTTCATCTGCTTGGATTGCCTTGTTTAACACTATTCCCCATATCCGTTAAGCCCCCACTAAGAGGTAGTAGAACGCCCACAGTATCGTGCTGTTGGCTATCGGCGACGCAGGATGAGGAAGCAGCTAAAAAGCTAATCGCTAGTGACAACGCGGTAAAGAGCGGTGCAAGGGATATCTTCATACTGTCAAAGTTTGCCATAGCTAGTCCCTAATCCTCAACTTCCCATCTCTTACTTCAAATACCTTCAGCGGCGAGCGCCACGAGCCTTCCTCAGAGAAGGTAATCTCACCGGTCGCGCCGCGGAATCGCTCTATTTGCAGAAGGCAATCTCTAACAGGAGTGCCAGTCAAGTCGTGCTCTTTTAGCGCGTGAGCCATCAAACGTACGCCGTCATAACCCCAGCTATGAAACACCATCATTAAAGGTTCCTTCACGAATCTCTCTTTATAGAGTCGCTTGAGGTGCAGAGCTTCTGGGTTATCCGGGTCCGACGCCATTGTTTGCATGACTCCCTCAAGAGCTCCATCGCTCTGCGCGATTACCTGGTCTGTTATGTTATCAGATGTAATCACTTTTCCCGCGTAGCCTAGCTGCTTTAGCTGTTTGAAGAAGGGGATCGTGTGCGCTGTAATCGGGGCATAGATAGCCTCTGGATTGCCGCGTATCGCGCGAGTAAGGAGCGACCTGAAATCTGAGTCGCTAGGGTTAATCTCTTCGTAAGATATGATCGCTCCACCTAGCTCCTGAAATTTATCCTTAAAACCTTTTGCAACGCCGAGCGACCATTCGGTGTTGGTAGTTATGACAGCTACACGTCTAGCATTCAAGCGATTGAAAACGAATTCGGCGGCTAGCTCATAAGTCGCTGGCAGCCAAGGTCCGATACCGAAAGAGTAATCACCGAGCGCTTCGATCTCTGGAGCAGAGTCCCACAGAGTGAGGTAGGGGATCTTAGCTCGCTCAAGCGGAGCGGCTGCTGATTTTGTTTCGACGATCCCAGAGATTAGAACCCCTTTTACTTCAGGGTTAGCCGAGAATCGCTTGGCTAGCGTATGAGCTTCTTTCGGATTAAAATGAGAATCCTGAATATCAAATCGTAGATGACGGCCGTTTATTCCTCCCGCTCTATTAATCTCATCGAGAGCTACCTCAGCGCCTTCTCGTATGGCGTTGCAGCCTGACGCTACCTCGCCTGTCAGGCAGAAGATTCCACCGATAGTTACTGGGGATTTGTTCGTGCCGGCCGGTTCGCATAGAGCGAGGCTCGAACTAAAAAGAGATATTATTAAGGCAGAGATGACGCCGGGTATCTTGTGCATAGTTACCTCAAATTAAAAACCATCAGGTACTCGTCATAGTAGTTTTGATCTATCTTAAGAACCCGGGGATCAGTCCCGTACACTGAGAAGCCTACCGCTTCATAAAGCCGCGCTGCCGCGGTATTGGTAGTAACTACATTTAAGTGTAGTTGCTCTAGGGAAGGCCGGCAAAACCCCTCCCTACTGCGAAAGCGGATCTTGAGCTGCTCTTCGAGTTTTCGAGATGGGAAAAAATCCTCAATGTATCTCAGAGGATACACTTGCGGTTTTTTCTCATCACGAAAATCGAATATCAACTCAATCTCCACTTTCTCGCTACGGGTAGGTTTTGCCTCGCTTCCCTAGTAAACCGCTCCAAACTAAGATACTCTTCCCCCTTGCATAGAACCGATCTGAAAATATCCCTCGTGATCCAGACGCACGCCACTTCGAACAGAGATGACGACACCCTACGTGCCACAGATCACGTATTCTCATTAACGGAAAACCCTCTGGACGACTCTCTCTGGTCTGAGATCTTCTCTACTCCGATCTCAATCAGAAGATTATCAGGCATCAGCAAGCAGGAATTATCTCCATTTTTCGAACGGGTACAACACCCAGGCTATACTACCTTCCAAACAAGTCAGGCGATCTGCCCAGACGATAAAGTAAAGTTGGGAAACCAGTACGTCGACACTCAAAACTTCGGCACTGCCCAACAGACCCTGTACATAAAATGGGGTACCTTTAAATCTGGACTTCATTTCTTTACTGGATCGATCACCGAAGCCGGATCCTACTATATCACCGGGGCCTCTGGTGATCTGGATCAAGCGGCCCCATCTATTCTAAATTTTGAATTTTATGCAGTGGCAGACAAATACAGTGAGATACTTGCTCTGGGGAAAGGGGCCGCTAACCTGCGCACCGAGTTTGCGATGCGTGGTGTACCCGGAGCGCAGAGCTTCCTAGCAAGATTTAAAAGCTCTCATTCCTCTGCCTTGGGATCACTTTCTTATCATCCTCAGTTAAAGCTTCGCATCCCGGAGATCGAGGAAAGAGATGAGCTGAGCTCCGAGGATGCTCCACCAGCGGCCTCCCCGACGAGTCCCTCATCTCCTGTCCTTTTGTTTTCTCCGAGCGTACAGCGTCTAATTGGACAGTTGCACGATCTCTCCCGAGAAGCCTTTTTTAGCGCGACCATCTACCTCGAAAATGTATACGGCGCCGACCCCGAGTCCATTCCACCTGATAATTGGTCTCCTAATTACATACTAGAGCCCGGAGTACTGGCGTCAACAACCCCAGAAATCTTCACTAGAAAGGCCCAGGTGCGCTTTTCAACGCCGGACCAGCCGTGGTCTAGTATGGCTATCTTTCTGAGGGTCCCGACCAGCTCTTCACGTAACAGTGACGACCTAAAGGACGCCAAACTTTTGCTTGCTGGACCAGCAAATCGTTTTGGCCTACGAGAGATCTACTCAGTAAATAACTCCCCAGACATTATCAGTAACGAATCTCTTATGCTGGAGCTATTTGAGGCTTTTCACACGGTCAACATAGGCGCACATCCATATGACCCTACGAAACTATCCTCGCTTTTAGAACTGGCATCGCGCGCTAGGATAAAATGCTCGCCCGCAAGTCTGTTGGCGAGGATTGCGAGGAGAGATAAAAAGACCTGACAGCAGCCACTAAATCTTTAAGTCATTCAGATTGCATGGAGCCCTGTAGACATTGGCACAGGAGAGACCTTATCTCGTCGCCACAGTTGTATTCCCAACCCTCTTCGTGCTAGCTCTAGGGAAGGCCGGCAAAACCCCTCCCTACTGCGAAAGCGGATCTTGAGCTGCTCTTCGAGTTTTCGAGATGGGAAAAAATCCTCAATGTATCACAGTGGATACACTTGCGGTTTTTTCCCATCTCAAAAATCGAATATCAACTCAACCTCCACTTTCTCGCTACGGGTAGGTTTTGCCGGCCTTCCCTAGCTAATTCTTTATTTTATACGGTTACTTCCATGGGCTTTACTTGCGGTATCGTTGGCCTTCCAAACGTCGGCAAATCAACTATCTTTAACGCGCTTACTTCAGCTAAGGCGGCAGCGGCTAACTTTCCCTTCTGCACCATTGAGCCTAATACTGGAGCTGTTCCGGTGCCGGACTCCCGCTTAGAGGTACTCGCTGAGATCGCCAAATCAGCCAAGCTTATCCCTACACAGATCACCTTTGTTGATATAGCTGGCTTAATCCGCGGCGCGTCTAAGGGGGAAGGTTTAGGCAACCAGTTTCTAGGTCACATCCGTAGCGTTGACGCTATCGCGCATGTAGTTAGATGTTTTGATGACGAGAATATCGTTCACGTTGATGGGTCTATTAATCCACGCAGAGATGTTGAAACGATCGATACTGAGCTTATCATGGCTGACTACGACGCCATCCAGAAGCTCAAGTTAAAGACCGAGAAGCCAGCTAAAACCGGAGACAAAGCAGCCAAAGCTAGGTTAGGCATCATTGAGCCATTAGAGGCCTGGCTAGCTCAGGGCAAGCCTGCGCGAGCTTTCAAGGACTCAGGCCTGTGGAACGACACCCCAGAGGATTACGCTGAGGTTACACAGAATCTTCTTACCTCTAAGCCTGTTCTCTTCGTCGCTAATGTTCCCGAATCCGAGATTAACTATGTTCCGGACCCAAAAGGCTCTAAGGCAGTCGACTCTCTAGCAGCTTACGCTCGTGATATCAGCGCCCCTCTCGTGACGATATCGGGACAGGTAGAGGCTGAGATCGCCGAGCTTAATCCAGAGGAGCGCAAAGAGTTCCTCGCCTCACTGGGCTCAGAGTCCTCAGGTCTTGATCGTTTAACTGTCGCCGGCCACAAGCTTCTTAACTTAATTACCTTCTTTACGGTTGGACCAAAGGAGTGCCACGCCTGGACCGCTCCGGCTGGAAGCACAGCTCCACAATGCGCTGGCAAGATCCACTCAGATTTCGAGCGTGGCTTTATCCGCGCCGAGGTTATCTCGTATGAAGATTACGTCGAGAACGGCGGCGAGGTAAAAGCTAAAGAAGCCGGCAAGATGCGCACGGAAGGTAAAGAATACCTGATGCGCGACGGCGATATTGTGCACTTTAGATTCAACGTGTGATGCGCACTACGCCGCAGGCCACTCCTTCCCAAAAAGGGTATCAACTGCCTCGTTGTAATCAACTCCTGGGATCTCAAATCCAAATAGGTTTAAGAACGCTCCCCGTAGAGCGGCGAAATAGTTTGCGTCTAGCACAGTGCCTGATTGCAGGCCCGCCATCCTTGAGGTGACCTCGCTCTGGATCTTAACCTGCAGTTCACGGTCATCAACTCGCAACGCTACATCAGTTTCAGGTCCTACAGGCTCTTTGCCGAGAAGCTGTAGCATCCGATAAACGTGATCAAGGTTATCCTCGAATAGCCCCTGCTCCTTCATTACCTTCGAGTAAATCGATACGTAAAGCGGCACAGTTGGGATCGCTAAGCTAGCCTGGGTAACGGTTGCTTGAAGATACGCCACTCGAGCCATTCCTCCAGCCTTGGAGAGTTCACGATTAACAGAAACGCACTTGGCCTTAACATCATCCTTGGCCTTGCCGATCGTTCCATCCTTATAAACTGGCCAGCTAAGAGATGGGCCCTCATAGGTATACGCCACAACCTTTAAATTATCTTCAGCAACACCCTGCTCCTTTAGGTAATCAACCCAGAGCTGAAGATCCTCACCACCCATTACCTTGGTTGTGTTGGCGATCTCTTCCTCTGAAGCTGGCTGTAAACTGGCTAGTGATAGCTTACCGCCATCAAGCTCTACGGTGAGTCCTGAATACGGAGCTCCTACTGGCTTAAGAACCGAGCTGTAAACTGTGCCAGTAGTTGGATCCTTTCTCCTTGGGGCGGCGATGCTGTAAACAAAAATTCCTATCTTTCCAAACTTCTCTCTAATCAGCTTAACAACGCTCTCACGGGTCTCTTGGGCGAACGCGTCACCGTTTAAGCTAAAGTGCTTTCCAGAGCCTGCACAACGGTTGTGGAACGCGTATGTGTTGTACCATCCCGCTGTAGCTGGGCGACTCTCTGAGGCTGCTGCGTCGAATCCTACTGAGATCGTTGATGCGCCAAGGTTCTCTGTCAGCACTACGCGAGTAGCCAAACCATAACCCGTAGTTCCACCTAGGATAAGCGCCTTAGGCGCAGAGCCTAGTCCCGCGATGGTTGGCTTTGACTTAGCTCTATCTGCCCACTCGTTAACAGTAACCGAGCACCCCGTTGGGTGGCTGTTAATCGAGATAAAGCCCTTTGTCTTAGCTGGTATTACTCGTGCGTTAGGGTTGCTTGCGTCGGTCATGGTGGGTGCCTCTATGAATTGATTAATATTGGCTTGAAGTCTTAAGGATGACAAAGAGGAATCGTGGTGGACCTGCAGAGATTCGAACTCTGGACCCCCAGCTTGCAAGGCTGATGCTCTACCAACTGAGCTACAGGCCCACGATATGTGCAACAAGGAAAAGGGCTAGCCATCTTTTTTTGGACGAAGCTCTTAAAGAACCATCGCCCACCCTAGTTAACAACTCTAGGGGTCTGACGCAAGCCGCTGGTGGGCCAGGGTAGACTCGAACTACCGACCTCACGCTTATCAGGCGTGTACTCTAACCAGCTGAGCTACTGGCCCTTCTCCGATGCGAGGTGGCAAAATAATGGTTAGTGCGGCCCGTGTCAAGTTACCGGACAAATATTCAGGCAAATGACCGGGATGGAAGTACTTTTCGTCTGGATTAGCCCCGGCGGCACCTGAATCCATAAATATCTCCCTTGCGGTCTGAGGGAACCCCTTACATACTAGAAATTAGGCAGTTCCAGTAACCAAACCGCTATTTCTAGCATCTTACAAGTAGTATGGGTCCGGTTCTCCTTCTAAGTGCCTCCTACGAGCCTATTCGCGTCATCTCTTGGCAGAATGCCGTCTGCATGTTCTTTCTCGGTAAGGTTGAGATAATCGAGGAATATGACCACGACATCCGTTCTGTATCATTAGCCATAAAGGCTCCCGCAGTAGTCCGACTGGTTAAGTTTTTCAAAGCAGGCAGGAGGTCTCCCCCGCTTTCTCGAGTGAACATCTTGGCTCGTGATAACTTTCAGTGTCAGTATTGCGCTAAAGAGCTCTCGGCAAAGGAGTCGACCCTTGATCACGTAATACCCCGCAGTCGCGGTGGAAGGACAACGTGGGAGAATATTGTCTGCGCCTGCGCCGCGTGTAACCGTAAGAAAGGGGGACACACCCCTAAGGAAGCGCACATGAAGCTACTTAAAAATCCGGTTAAGCCGGACTGGTTGCCTGTGCTGCACATAAAACTCCATGGAAAAATTCCGCCCTCGTGGTTCACATTCCTGCAAACCAACGCGAAGCCTTGAAGAGGCTAAGGAGGGGCTACGCCAAAAAGTTACTTCTTCTGCCGCGATTAAGTCGCTAAGAGACGCTCTAGCTCCAGGTCAACTCTTTTTAGTTGGTGGAGCAGTGCGGGACTCTTTTTTTGATAGCTCACGAACTGATCTTGATCTAGCGACCGATTTAAGCGCCGCGGAGATTGCTAATCGCTGCGCTAAGAACGGGTTGCGGGTCATTGAAACTGGAATCCAACACGGCACCGTACTGGTAATTATCGATGAAACACACCTCGAGGTAACAGCCTTCAGAACCCCCGCTGACCGTGACACACAGATAAACGCGAACAACATCGAGACAGACCTCTCTGGCCGAGATTTTACCGTTAACGCCTTAGCTTTCTGCGTTGAATCAGCGAAGCTAATCGATCCATTTGATGGAGTATCCGATCTTCAATCGATGACACTACGCGCCGTTGGCGACGCGAATCAACGTTTTCTTGAGGATCCTTTAAGAATTCTGCGCATGATTAGGTTCGGCCCCGCTGACGGCCGCTTGATTGAGAAGGACACGCTTGCCGCGGCCGCCAGCAACGTCAGTCAGCTCGGTCGAGTGAGTGTCGAAAGGATCAGAGAGGAGTTAACTCGCATCATCATTAGCCCCTGCCCCGCCGCTGGAATTATTACTTTGCGTGACATCGGCGGACTCAAGTGGACGATTCCAGAGCTACTACCCGCGGTGGGATTTGAACAGAACCGCTACCATATTCACGACGTTTTTGATCACACGATGGCGGTACTAGATCGAGCTCCAGCCGATCCGATCTTACGCTGGTCAGCAATCTTTCACGACATCGGGAAACCTGCCACCCTATCAACTGATACCGCTGGAGAGAGACATTTTTATCTTCACGAGATCGAGAGCACCAAGCTTTCTTGGGCACGTATGGAACAGCTTCGATTCTCTCATGATGACATGAAGAGAATCAGCTCTGTTGTGCGACACCATATGCGGCCGATGAATTGCGGCCCGGCGGGGGTGCGCCGGTTAATCCGAGATCTGGGAGACAACCTCCAGTTGTGGAGAGCTTTCAAGGATGCGGATAGCTCGCCTACTATCGCGGCAAGTGATGCCACGAAGACCGCCGAATACTTCGACGCGCTCTTAAGCTCTGAGCTACGTAAGATGGCGACTCCAAGCTACGGCAGGCTCGCGGTTAACGGAGAGGACCTCAAAGGTATGGGAGTAAAACCAGGCCCTGGCATGGGTAAGCTACTAAAGCAGCTTGAAGAGATAATCATTGAGGACCCGAGCAAAAACACTCGGGATACCTTACTTGAGCTTGCCAAATCGCTTACCTAACATTGGTAACTACTTGAAAGATCTACATATTGACTGCTTGCTTATTGACCAACCCTGCAGCGATTACTACACTATTCCTCTTTGCCTTATTGGGGGCTAGATCACATGGACGGTTTGTACTGATATGCTTAGTGGCTTTCGATTTCTCAACCTTAAGTTTTTAGTGACCATCATATTCGGGATCATGGCACTGGTGGCTTTTAATCTAGGACAGCCAGGGATTCAAACTGACAACGCGATCGCTTTTAATAGCTGGTATGACGAGGCGTCCTCGAGATTCCTGCCAAATTCTGAACTAAGCGACGCCGACTTAGCCTTGCGAATTCAGGTTACCGCAAAAGATGCTTCCCTCGGGGAGACGCCATCGGTTTGGAGTTTTCCAAACAACTCTCTGCGAGAACCGGATGAGAGAGAGGACACAGGACGCGTTCTTCAATTAATCAGGGAGTCAAACATCTTCGGATTCGCTCCGTTAAAGGACCCGCTAAACGCTAAATCAGCGCTTTCAATAAGTATCAAAGATGGAGACCAAAGCTTTGACACGACGGTCCCTTATGATATCACCGAAAGTAATATCCAGCTTAAGAACCTCCTTAAGCTGCTCGAAGTTTTTTCAGCCAAAACCCCCGCTGCGGACCTTGAACCTGCGAGGCTGTGAACCGATGAAAAACAGAGATGAATCGTTAGCGCTCCTTCATGAATATACGAAATCACAGAGCTTAATTAACCACGCACTAGGGGTTGAGGCGTGCATGGTTTGGTATGCTGATTACTTTGCTTCGCAAGGACACGATATCAATCGTGAGCTCTGGGCGATAACCGGCTTACTGCACGATTTTGATTACGAGATGTTCCCTGACCCTGTTAGTCCAAACGGGCATCCGTTTAAGGGCAACGCTATTTTAGGCGAACTCGGATACCCAGATGAATTACGTGTGGCGATTATGGGCCATGCGGAATACACGAACACTCCGCGAGTAACCCTTTTAGATAAGGCGCTTTTTGCTGTTGATGAGCTCTCAGGGTTAATCACAGCGTGTGTTTACGTTCGGCCAGACCGTTCGATTCAGAATTTAGAGGTCAAATCAGTCCTTAAAAAATTGAAGGACAAGGCCTTCGCTCGCGGATGCAACCGAGACGACATTAAGCTTGGCGCCGAGGAGTTAGGAATCCCGCTTGAGCAGCATGCGGCTAACTGTATTGAAGCCCTGAAGAGAGTAGATTTCCTGTAGTAGCACCTAGGGAGACGAGGCAAAACATCGCGTAAGCGAGGTTTGCCGCTTTTCCCTAGCGGCATTTTCCTGCCCGTAAACGGCACTGTCTGCGCTTTTGTCGAGCGAAACCTCACCTTGGTGAGGGTCCGCTTCACCTGCCTAACTGACAATCACATTAACCAGCCGCGGTATTTTAGTCCCTGGATTAAATACAGTGATAAACCGAGACTCTGCGGAGACTTTGTAAGCCGTTCCAGCCATAGCCTCGATTACCTTAGCTTTTAATTCGGCCTCTTCGATATTAGTAGCTACCTCAACTGTAGCTCGCTTCTTACCAGCTATCTGAATCACTACAGTAACCAGATCATCAACTACATGCGCCGGGTCGTACTCCGGCCATGCGGCCAAACTTGCGGAAGGCTTATTACCAAGCCTCTCCCACAGCTCCTCACCCAAGTGCGGCGCGAACGGACAAAGGATAAGGGTAAACTTCTCTAGGGTATCCTTTGACACCGGCTTGTCTCCTATTACGTTTAGCAGCTCCATCATCGTTGAGATCGGTGTATTAAAAGCAAGCGCCTCAATATCCTCTCCTACTTTCTTCACCGCCTTGTTAATCGCCTTCTTAACATCTAGCGACTCACTCTCGGATGGAACCACATCGCGATATCCTGCGTCCTTATTCGCTGTCACAAAAGCATAGGCCCTGCGAAGGAACCGCACGTTTCCAGAGATAGCCTTAGGATCCCACGGGCGACCAGTATCTAGCGGCCCCATGAACATAAGATAGGTTCTTAACGTATCTGCACCATAGGCTGAGATAACCTCATCAGTTGTCACCACGTTCTTTAGAGACTTAGACATCTTGGCGACGATTCGCTCAAGAATCTCTCCCGTCTTGGAATTCCTCCAGACACCAGAGGAGTCTTCTACCGCTAGGTCAGATGGCACCAAAGCACCACGACTGTCCTTAAACGCGAACGATTGCACCATCCCCTGATTAAATAGCTTCTGGAACGGCTCACGAGTGGAAACGTACCCAAGATCAAATAACACCTTGTGCCAAAATCGTGAGTAAAGAAGATGCAGAACCGCGTGCTCAGCTCCTCCAACGTAGAGGTCAACCGGCATCCACTTCTTCTCTAGGTCTGGAGACCACCCTTGCTCTGAGTTGTGTGGATCAATAAATCGTAGATAGTACCAACACGATCCCGCCCACTGCGGCATGGTGTTAGTCTCACGCCTGCCCTTCTTCCCGTTCTTTGGGTCAACAACGTTGAGCCACTCCGTTGCTTTGGCCAGAGGGGATTCTCCACCATCAGATGGCTTGTAGTCCTCAACTTGCGGAAGAACTAGCGGCAACTCTTGATCGGTGAGCGACGTTGTCGTGCCGTCTTCCCAATGGATGATCGGAATCGGCTCGCCCCAGTAACGCTGCCTGGAGAAGAGCCAGTCGCGGAGTTTGTAGTTGACCTGTCGCTTGCCCAAGTCGCGCGAAACTATGTATTCAATTACATCCTGGCGCGCCTCGTGCCATCTCTGCCCCTTTACCGAATCCGGCGACTGAAGGATACCATTGGGCTCCCTATAAAAGACCTCGAATGTTTTAACTCGCTCGGCTAATACCGGATCCTCTGGGAGTAGCGCGTATTTAAGAGGAATATTGTACTTTTTAGCGAACTGAAAATCTCTCTCATCATGCGCGCTGCAGTTAACGATTCCAGTTCCATAATCAGCTAAGACATACGACGCGATCCAGATCGGCAGATCTCCTGTCCCGAACGGATTGTCTACATATCTACCGGTGAATATGCCCTCCATATCCTGGTCAAAATCATGTCGTCGAGAAAGCTTCTTGGCCTTAATATACTCAACAAACTCCAGCACCTCCTTCTCGTGGGGAGTTCCTTTTACCAGAGTTGGCACCAAGTGATGCTCTGGAGCTATTACGGTGAAAGTTTGAGCTAAAAACGTCTGAGGAATCGAGTCGTACACCTCAAATTCGATATCCATATCCTTGATACGCTGGATAAAATTGACGCCCTCGCTGCGACCGATCCAGTTACGCTGCTGCTCCTTAATACTGTCTGGCCAATCTATCCCGTCAAGCTCAGATAATAGTCGCTCTGAATACTTAGTAATCCGCAGCATCCACTGCTTCATTGGCTTGCGGATCACTTCGTGATTACCACGCTCAGAACGACCGTTAATTACCTCTTCGTTGGCGAGTACGGTTCCCAGCGCAGGACACCAATTCACCATCGCGTCGGCGTAATAAGCCAATCGGTGCTCGGCCTGGTAAGCTTGAACTGCCAACTGCCCCCTTTCTTTTACATCCTGCGGTATCGGCAGTTCCTCTATAGGCCTAGCCTTATTAAGGGATGGGTCGAACCAAGAGTTATACAAGCGCAAAAATATCCACTGAGTCCACTTGTAATAGTCAGGGGTGCAAGTTTTAACTTCGCGATCCCAATCATAGGAGAGCCCGATCTTTTTTAGTTGCGAAGTGAAATTGGCGCAGTTTTTCTCAGTGATAGCTGCTGGATGCTCACCTGTATTCACCGCATGCTGTTCTGCTGGCAACCCGAACGCGTCATATCCCATGGGATGGAGCACATCGAACCCCTTCATGCGCTTAAAGCGCGAATAGATATCGGTTGCGGTATAGCCTAGTGGGTGGCCCACATGTAGCCCCGAACCTGACGGATACGGGAACATATCGAGCACGTAGACCTTCTGCTTACCGCTCTCAGTTGTCTTGAAGCTTTTATTATTCTCCCAGAAATTCTGCCACTTAGGCTCTATAGATTGTGGGCTGTAACCCTTTTGCTCATTATCCGACACGATGAAATCTCCGCGATTATTTACGACTTAAGTACTCATCCCTAAAGGCGCTGGCTAGAATACACAAAAGCAACCCTCTTTAAGAGTAGGTAATCTATTCAGAAAAGGGAGTTTATATCGATTCCCACACCAAAAACACCCGGCGTGCGCCATAACATACCAAAAAAACTACCCTATTCCAGCTTTACATCAGGACCAAATTTGAGTACCCTCCTCCGGCCTTGAATTGGTTACCAAATCCAATCCAAAGCAGTCAAAGTATGGAGTCGTAGTTCAGTTGGTTAGAACGCTCGCCTGTCACGCGAGAGGTCGCGGGTTCGAGTCCCGTCGGCTCCGCCACTTTTGCCCTTCAGGGCAAAAGAGTCGAATCCCTACGAAAATCGAAGCCGCGAGCTCTTGCGTGACCTTGGTCACGTGAGAGGAGGTGCCGCAGCCGTGAGCCCCGAAGGGGCGACGGCATAAAGGCGCCTAAAACAACTCGCAAGAAACGCGAGCTGGCGCAGCGTTTCTTTCTTTGCGGGGTTCGAGTCCCGCTTGCCAGCCGAAGCCTTGGCGAAGGCTGGTCGGCTCCGCCATTCGACTCGCCGCCAAGGCGACTCGCTCATTGTAAGCCATTACATAGGCGAGGCGAATGGCGCCCTGAGCGAACGAAGTGAGTCGAAGGGCTGTTTCAGTCCTACACATCACCCACTGCATATCACCCACTGTATTCACCCACTGTAGCCGGGCTTCACCCACTGTAGCCGGGCTACTAGTATCACCCACTGTAGCCGGGCTACTAGTGTCACCCACTGTAGCCGGGCTACTAGTTCTTCTCCTCCCCATCACACTTATCACCCACTGTAGCCGGGCTACTAGTGTCACCCACTGTAGCCGGGCTACTAGTTCTTCTCCTCCCCATCACACTTTCTTTCCAGCAGCGAGCAACTCTCGCCCGCCTGGGAGCGATATAACTAGCGTCTTTAAAATAAATACAGGACCAGGAGGCTCTCTGATGATAAAATACCATCAAAAAGGCAGTGTACTATTTATTACCTTCTCTGTTGAGGAAGGTCTCCTTTTTCAAGCCAACCCGCTTTGTACGGCTATCATACAGAGCTGCCTCGTCGCGGCCTCAAAGCTTTATCCTATTAAGATATCTCACATGACCGCCGAGGCCACACACTTTCACTCTATGATTACTGTTTTAGACCCAGATCACGTGCAGGCATTCATTAGGCACTTTAAAACCGAGTCGGCCCATGCGATTAACGCAATACTGGGAAGAAAAAAGAGAACCGTGTGGTGTGATGGATACGATAGCCCACGCGTTCTGACCCTATCTAAAGCGATAGCGCTCATATCTTATACCTACTGC
>JBIKWQ010000075.1:0-16806 GCA_044356215.1 Bdellovibrionota bacterium
GCGAGAGCGTGCGCTTAACCACCACTACTTGTCGCAAACTGCGAGCCACGCTCGCTCGTTTGCCAATACTTACCCTTACACCTAAATTTTTACGTCCAATCGCTACGTTTTTCTGAAGAACGCTATAGAGAGTTCCTAGTACTGGTTTTCCCGTCGTCTTTCAGCGACTTTCTGTCGTTAGTGAGGTATTTTTCTTTAAGAAGCTCTCTATAAAGGGGGAGATCCCGTAGTGTGTAATCATTTCACCCTTAAATTCACAGGATAGGCTTTCGTGTGAGTGCGCGGTCTCTGAGAAGAGTGCTGGGGAGTGCTGGGGGAATAGGAGAAACCGGGGTAGTTAGGGGGCTCTGCCCCTAGCCCGTCATTCAAATCTTGGCGTAGCCAAGTTTGAATAGGAGATAACTGGAGGCCCGAGCCGGATTCGAACCGGCGAATGACGGTTTTGCAAACCGTTGCCTTAGCCAACTTGGCGATCGGGCCACATGCGTGGAAAGGTATTAGTAGCTCGGATAGCGAAAAATATCAACGTAACTTCAGCTTCCTGGCGGACTGTACAGGTTTTACCCGTTTCTGTTGGGCCCTTCACCCCTTTTAGCGGTGCGCTTTTTGTTGTAATATCTGGCAGGTTGTGAGGGGTCTAACCTGTTTGATTTTCCACCTGTTTTTGAGGCGGAGTTCGTTAGCGGGACATGGAAAATGTGGCCCACTCGCTTGAGCTAAATAATAAAGATTTTTAGAGAATATTTTTCATGGCTTACGTTGTCACTTTAAACTGTCTCGGAACAAAGGATCGTTCGTGCGTTGAGGTTTGCCCAGTCGATTGCTTCTACAACATCAAGAAACGTAAGTATAACGAGCGTTTTAAGCGCGATCCTAAGAGAGATGACGATGAGGGAATGCTCGTGATTAACCCCGACGAGTGTATCCACTGCGGGGCGTGCGAGACCGAGTGTCCGGTAGAGGCCATTATGGAGGACTCCAGCGTTCCAGCCGATCTTCAAGAGTTCATCGGGATTAACGCGTCAGAGACGACCTCGATGACAGAAGCAGAGCTAGATGCCGCGCGTTGTACCTCAAAGAGCTAATTCGTCTTCTCAAAAGTGTTGTGCGATCCGGCTGATCGTGTAACCTTATTTCCACGGGGATTATCTAAAAAGAACAGAGGATTTGGGTGGTTTAATGCCAGGACGGGTTTATTGTTCTTATTTTCTGAGGAAATCTATGAGGAGTACGGCGCTAATCGCTTGCTTGCTAGCGCTTACTCCCGATTCAACGCTCGCAAACCCAGGTTTTGGAAGTAACTTAAGTCTTAAATCTAACGTCAGACACAACGCGAATAGCGGCCCATTCCAAGTCTCGCCGACGTTAAGGGGCCGGGTTGATTTTTGGAAAGATATATTTACCAAGTTTGGGTCTGGCCACTCGGTTATCCATCACAGAGACTTCCCACAGTTGGTGTTTGGTGTGATCGATCTCTCGCGCGAAAGAGATGCGATGTCAAAGATCTCATTCGAGGCTTACAAGAACGATGTAGTTAAGCGCTCCGTAGATGATGTAAAGCGTCAGATGATCCAAATAGCTGATGGGGAGGACGCGAGCACCGAGTTTCAGGAGCAACTATTAGAGCAGCTAGAAGATCGCGGCCTGCCTCCGAGAGTGCTGCGCGATTGGATCGAGCAGGACCTTATTCGTACGCAGACCGGTATCCGTGAACGCTATGCCGAGGCTGTGCGTAGAGCGTGGCGATACCTCCCAGTTATGGAGCAGATATTCTCGCAAGAGTATGGTCTGCCGAAAGAGCTCACAAGGATCCCATTTATAGAATCGTCCTTTGATTACACCGCTTATAGTAGCGTTGGAGCGGCGGGTATTTGGCAGTTTATGCCAAGGACCGCCAGGGCGCATCGCATGTTAGTCGGGCGTTATGTCGATGAGAGGCGAGATCCAATAAAGGCGACACGGGCAGCCGCGGAGTATCTGCGACAGGCTTACAATTCATTGGGTTCATGGCCTCTCGCTATAACAAGCTATAATCACGGAGTAGGGGGAGTAAGGTCGAAGGTGCGTAAAGCAGGCACTAGTGATCTGGCTACGATTATCGAGGATCCGAACGAACGCTACTTTGGGTTCGCATCAACTAACTTTTATCCGGAGTTCCTAGCGGCAGTGGAGATCTTTAACGACCACGAGCGGTATTTCCCGGAAGTGCGAGAGGAACCACCACTGCAAGTCGCGGCATATCGACTGACTAAGCCTGCGTCAGCACAGACGATCGCCAGTCGTCTTGGGATTCCGACCGAGGACCTCAAAGAGGCTAACTACGGATTGTTAGATCCGATCTGGTCTGGGAGGGCCGCCATACCCGCTGGTTATTCACTCAGAGTTCCTATCTCATTAAGAGAGCGCGCCGATCGTTTGTTTGGGGGCAACGACGCCTCGTATGCGGCGCCGCCGAGTCAACCTGAGCCACGAATCGTCCAGGCCTCAGAGCGGCCGAGCGGATCGCTCTATACGGTTAAACGCGGAGAGAGCATCGATTCGATCGCCAGAAAATTTGGTATCCCCACGGGCGATATAATTAGAGCCAATTCTTTACGGTCAAATAAGGTGAGCTCTGGACAGCAGCTTAGGCTCGTTAGAGTTAGCTCCAAGCCCGATGTGCCAACCCGCGTCTCTCAGCAGAAGGCAGCCCGTTATATCACAGTAAGATCAGGGGATACGGTCGGATCCATCGCCTCTAAGAATCGTGTCACCGAGGATCGTCTAAGGGCTATAAATGGAATTCGGGGCAATAAAATAGTCGTTGGGCAGAAGTTGCGACTGCCTTAGGCCTTTATCCTCTCCTTAAGTCACACTTTTCCCGATTCACGCCATAACCCTTACATAATCGTTCGCGCAAGGTGCTTATGTCGCTAGATAAGTTCGTCATGAGAGGGTTTACAGGCAGCGTCGGATCCGGCGAAGGTCGTTGGGTATCCAGCTCCGGAGCTCAGAGCAATACCTCGTCTAATTCAGATTCTCGGGCTCAATCAGGCAGTAGCTTCGTCATGGGAGGAGATTCTCTACGAGCACGACCGAGTGGCTCTGGTTCGAGGTCGTCCGGATATAGCGAATTCGATAATTCAAAGGGTGAGGCGTTTGGCGGCGGCGACCGTTACTCATTTAACGCAGAGCGGGTGCGTAATAGAGGCACAGAGCACAAACAGGAGCAGTACAAGGGGTGCTTCGGCTCGAGTTCCTTAAATGAGCTGGCCAGTACAAAGCGCGGTCATCGAGTTATCGTCGGTATAGTGATGTATGGAATCGGGCTCTTCCTTATTATTTTCTTACTAATCGCCTTCTTTGGCGGCGGAAAAAAAGAAGATTATTACGAGCTCCCTGGCACATCAAAGAAGGTCAAGCCGATGTGGTCTACCTCTCGCAGTGAGAGAGAGTAAAAGCGGCTATCCGCTGATGAAGCTCATCGCCACCTTTAGCAATGCAGTTAACGTGATCAGCGCCGGGTACGATGATGAGATCTTTAGGCCCAAGCGCCACCTCGTGTAGCTGTCGGGCCATCGACACGGGAACCCTCTCATCTAGTTCGCCGTGAATTAAAAGCTTTGGGGCTCTAATAGCCGCTAGGTTCGTGTCATTCCTGAATCTTAAAGGAATAAACCCGGTGATCGGAAGGTATGGATATAAAAACCTCCCGATATCATGAGAGTTTGTGAATGTGCTCTCTGTTATTACGCATCCCACCTCGGAGTGACTCGCTAATTCAGTGGCGATGGATCCGCCCAGAGAGCATCCATATAGAGCGATCCTATTTGGCTGATAGCCAAGAGAATTCACGAGAAAAGACCGCGCCGCGCGAGCGCTAGCGTAGAGAGATTGTTCAGACGGAATGCCCGTGCTTTCACCGTAGCCCGGGTAATCAAACGCTAAGCACGATATCCCTAACTTTTCAAAAAGGGCGTAGTGGTCATAGAAGCGCGTAATATTGTGTCGATTGCCGTGCAGAAATAAGACCGCCGCTTTTGATTTTCTGGGAAACCACGCGGCGTCTAAGTCTAAGCCGAAATCAGCGCCGATTCTAAATCTTTCGTGAGTGATACTCCTAAGCCCGCCGTGGTCAATCTTGTTCGGCTTAAAAGTCAGGATTTTCTCTATCAGTGAAAGCATCTCGGAACTACTCACCGGATTTTTTGTATCGTGGTCGTCACTGCTGCTGCATTTGCTGAGTAGTTACGAAAACAACACGATCTAAGAGGGAGCTTTTAGGGAGACCGTGTCCCCGCGCAAGCGGGGACACGGTAAGCTGGATTTTAGGCCTCGGCCTCAACCTCCCTTGAGGTCGCTGAAGCTTTGAGCTCCTCAATGTTCTTTGGCCACAAGCAGATTATGTCAGCGCCTGGAACCTGAAATATTCCTAGCTCGTCTCCATCGCGACGGAATCCATAGCGCACAGCGCCACCGTTGTCGCGCAAGAGATCGCGGCAGGCTTTATCTTGACCGCTAAACCATAACTGCTGATACCTCTCTAAAAGAGAGCTGTCATCGAGCAATTCACGGTCAAGCATAGCGAGACAACGTGTATCAACGTTGATCTCGCCAACAGACTCAGTCGCATCTTTAACAACTTCAGGAGCGCCCTCAACAGACTCATCCTCAGGATGAACTATGATGGTGTAAGCGAACGGATCACGCTCAATGCGATATGTTCCGCATGTTACATTTATTACAGTCCCACCGTACTCCTTGATCAGATCAGTCTTCGCCTCGGCGCTTTCATCAAGCGCTCCAGCGATCTTCTCAATGAATTGTGGATTAGCGAGCATGAACTGATCGATTAAAACTAGATCTCCACTCTCGATTGCGATGCGCTCTCTCTGATTGCCGCTCTCCGCGCTCTGACGTGGATGACGACGGCCGTGCCTGTGATGACCTCTTCCTCTTAATGAACGACCGCCGCCCCCGCGGTTAGATCGCCTTGGGCCTCCTCTTTCTCTTCTCATATAATAATTGATCCCTGTTTGGAAAATAGACTGTGATTAAATACCTGCTGTGGCTATGTGATTAGAGCCCAACTGGTTAAGAATATAAAACGAACAATAGCAGAACTAGGGGTAACTGTCACATAAGAGAAGATGCCAGAGCCTCATTTATCCCCTGGATGAGATCGCCTGGAAAGCCCTAGTTTGGGCGTAACCAATTGATATTTAAAGGCAAAAACGCGCTGTAATTTTTTTCGTTTAGGGCTGCTCCATGTGTTAAGCCAGGAGCCTGTCAGACCGATTAATAGGGTTAGTAAATGAGGCAAATCGGAGCTAAGAGAATTATGTTGAATCACGGAGTTGGAATTGCGGCGGACGGAATCGCGGAAGGTCGGATGCTGGGACTTTGGTACGACCCGGAAAGATTGGTTATTGAGGGAGTCTACTGCGACGAAGTAACCGCCTACAGAGCGCGCAAACGATGGATAGAGGCTCTGGAGCTGCATTTTCTCCTCGAGGAGACTCTCGATTTCTCGCTAAAGGTCCGGCTGTCTAGAGGCGGACGACATTTTAAAGTCCGGTGTGATTTCAAAAGCGCCTGCGGGCGATACGCGTTTTGGAGATTAACCCATCATCAAGCATTAGAGGTTCAGAACCTCCTTGAAACAGCCCATCTGCCACGTCCGCTTTGTGACTCTGGAACTAGAGAGGTGATGGATGATGTAGACTTACTCGCCGAGCTAAGTCAGCACCATCAGAATGTGGCCGCGCGCAGTGAAGCATCGAATCCCCCAGGATGGCAGCGAGCCGTACGGAAGATACAAGATGTGGCGCAACTGATCGCCGATCTGACTCGTCGTGGTGTCGGCAGACCAGAATAGACGGCTATTTCAACTAGCCCGCGACTAGCCCTTTTGTTAGGCTTCCATCGGGAAGCGAGACAAAACCTCCGTGTCTGAAGGTAGGTTATTCATCGCTCCACCGGAGTCTACTAGGAGCTTAAAGGTAAGTGGCGCGTCCGAATCCAGAAGGGGGATACATTATAGCCGCAGGAGAGGTTGGCGCTTTCTCAGTGTGCCCGCAATCTTGGCATCTTCTCTGGAACGCTCGCGATAAAAAACCACAAACTAGCTATAACAGCGCTCTCGGGCAGCAGCTTCACAGTGACTGGTCTGGATTTTTTGAGGAGTCACTAAAGCTGCTACACTGGATCCGATATCTAGCGGTAATGGCGTGCCTGGTCGCCGTTGTATTTATGGTGATTAGCTCATCGCGGGCTCCGCTAGGTGAGCTATTTCAGTTCTCATATAAGAGTCGTGGATTACAGGTGTTGGTTCTGATCGGCATCACCCTGTGGCTAATTCGGTCTTTCGGCAGAGAGGCGCGGAGACGTCACGTAGAGTCGGGCTTCGCGCACAGTGAGGTGACTTTAGCCATCGATGGTAGTACGCTTCTGCCAGAGCGGGAGTATGTCTCAACTCGTCAAGGTCTCGCCGGCAAGCCCGACGCGATTATAAGGGAGAACGATTATGTTATCCCGGTAGAGCGTAAGCCCCTGGCGCGAAAGCTGCGTGATCGTTATGTGGCTCAGCTATTAGTTTACATGCGACTAGTCGAGGAATTTGAGGGTATCCGACCACCTCACGGCTACCTTTTGCTCGGACCGAGCTGCCGTCGTATTAAAATCGCTAACTCCGAGTCTAAGCAGAGGTGGGTTGATGGAATGCTTCGTGATATGCGAGCGGTATTAGCTGGAGGACAGCCGAAAGCTTCTCCGCATCCAAAAAAATGCGTAAAGTGTGAGGCGCGCGATCGGTGTATGGATTGGAAGAGAATAGAAGATGCTAAATCCTAAAAATATGACAACGAAAATTTTTCGTGAAGGGCTTGCGGAGAAGGGCTTGCGGGGACGCTGTGAGCGAGGAGCGCTGCTGCCGGCTTTCCTAACTCTGCTTGTATTGATTATAGCGGCGGTCGTGGCGCTCGCCTTTGTTTTCGGGACAGTTGTTCCTGTAGGCGCGGTTGGGGTTAGAAAGATCGCTTTTGGTCCGAAGCAGGGCTTAATAGCCCACTCACTGTTGCCGGGTTATCACTGGACTATCCCCGGGTATTCGACGATCTATCCAGTTCCCCAGACTGTAAGAGTAGTCGATTTCGATCGCGACACAAAGAGTAACCCAAACAGTTTCGGTTCTCTTGATGTTCCAACCACAGATGGAACAACGGTCGATATCGATGTCTCGATCCTTTATCGATTCTTTAAAGAGGCTAACCAATCGGCGGGCCATGGCGGTCCAGCCGATCTGATTAACAAGGTCGGAGCTACCGAGACGCAGTGGCTTAAGTATTTGGCGCAGGCAGCAGATAACGAGTTAAAGAGGTCCCTAGGATCGCTTTCAACAGTCGATTTTTACGATCCAAAAGCTCGCCAAGAGCGTGTGTCCGCGGCCGAGAACGCTTTGCGTCAATCGCTCGCGCCCTTAGGAATCAAAGTAGAGAGTGTTCTGTTAAGGCGTTACACTTACCGAGAGGAGATCGATCAAGCGATCTTTAAAAAGAATCTACAGGAGTTGGAATCAGCTTTTAATAAAGTAGCGGGAGATTTCGCTGCAGCGCAACGTGATGTGAATAAGGTTTCCGCCGATGGAGATGTCTCTATCAAAAACCTCGATAAGCAGGGTACTAGCGAGGCTGATAAGATCCGCTCAGAAGGGGATCTTTATAGACGCCAAAAAATCGCCGAGGGCGATCTCTTAGTTGCTGAGGCCAAGGCGGCCGTTGATAAACAGAGAGCAGATGTTCTCTCGCAGGTAGGAAGTGATGTTTATGTGGCGCTGCAGCTAACAAATGTCTTAAAGACTTTAAAAGGTGGCGTGGTTGCTAATATCGATCCATATGACCTAGATCAGTGGGTCAGGAAGTTAGCGGGAATTGAGGGAAAATCCAGAATGGATAACGTGGAGGCAACAAATGCGAAGTAAATTTTCAGTGCCCAAAGCGCTATCAGCATTAGCTCTTATCGTTACCGTTTCAGGGTGCGATACAGGATTACAAAATATGGGAGCCACCGAGTACGGTGTGAAATTCAGGCGCTTGCCGCCGATTATCGGTGGAGGTGTTGGCGGTCCAAATAGTGTCGCATCACCACTAGAGACTGTGGTCGTGTTACCGTGGGAGTCGATCTACCGCTTCGATACATCGCCGCAATACTTAAGTTGGGGCCGCGGGATGGCAGAGGGCGCTGGGCAGCTAGTGCAATCCGAGGATGTTCATACCCGCGCCAGAGATGGAAACGAGGCGGCGCTAAAGCTAACAGTGCGCTACCGAGTGTCGCCAGAGCCAAGTAGCCTGGTTAAGCTTGTGCAAGAGGTCGCGCGTAACGACGAAGATGTTCGGGCGCTTGTGGTCTCTGCTGTTAGTTCAGAGATCCGTACCCAGATGAATAAGTTAAGAACAGCCGAGTTCCGTGACGACAAGAAGCGCAACGATACAGTTGATGAAGCTCTCAAAGCTACTCGCGCTACATTATCTCAATGGGGGATTGATGTAGAGGCGATCAACTTAAAGCAGTATCGCTTTGTGCGACTCCTTAAAGACGGCAGCGAGGATACAAGTTATCAGGACCGTCTCCGTGATATCCAAGAGAAGGAACAGGATATCGAAGGAGAGCGTAGCCGAATAGAAACTGTGCGCGCCAAGAAGCGTACCGAGTACTCGCAAGCCGAAAGCACCTATAACGCGCGCGTATCCGAGGCTAAGGGGTATAAGGAGCAGTCAACCTACCAAGGTGATAGCTATTACGCAGCTAAGGCAAACGAGGCTAAAGCTATCACAGCCGAAGGAAACGCAGAGATTGAAGGGATGCGAAAACAGATCGCCGCTCTGTCGGGTAAAGGCGGCAAAGCGATGTTACGGCTAGAGGTGGCCAAGCAGCTAGCTCAAGCCGACCCTAAGTTTGTGGCGGTGGCCCAGGGATCTAATGGAGCTCTAGACCTATCAAAGACCGATACCAACGAGTTGATTCAACAGTTAGGCATCGTTGAAGGTCTTGCGGCCAGAGCAGCTTCAGCGCAGAATAGCGGCCGCAAGGAGCCCGAAACAAACGTGGCAGAAAAGGGTGCTAATTGAGGCCGATAGCCCCCAACAGGAAAGAGAATTTACGAGGAGAATATAGAGATGGCACAAGAGAATAGAAGAAGAAAGGTAGCTCTTATCGGAGCAGGTCAGATCGGTGGAACGTTAGCGCTTCTATGCGGACAACGTAACCTAGGTGACGTGGTTCTTTTTGATGTTGTTGATGGAATGCCGCAGGGCAAGGCGCTTGATCTCTCGCACTTAGCTCCGGTTTTCGGACTTGATTTTAAGGTAACTGGAACGAACAACATCGCTGACATCACTGGAGCTGATGTGTGCGTAGTAACTTCTGGTCTTCCCCGTAAGCCAGGCATGAGCCGTGATGATCTAGTTAAGACTAACGCGGAGATTATCCGTAACGTAGCGAAGGGTATTAAAGAGCACGCCCCAAACGCTTTCGTAATAGTGATTACGAATCCACTCGACGCCATGGTTTACCTGATGCAGAAGGAGACAGGATTCCCAGCTAAGCGTGTAGTTGGTATGGCGGGAGTTCTCGATACGGCCCGTTACCAGGCGTTTTTGGCTGAGGAGCTTAACGTTTCAGTTTCGTCCGTTTCGGCGTTTGTTCTGGGCGGCCACGGAGATGACATGGTGCCAGTACGTTCGTACACAACATGCAACGGAATCCCGGTTGGTAATTTAATCAAGTCAGACCGTTTGGATGCGATTGAGAAGCGCGTTCGTGGCGCTGGAGGTGAGGTTGTAGCGTTGCTAAAGACTGGCTCCGCTTTCTACTCGCCGGCCGCCTCAGCGATTCAAATGGTAGAGGCTTATCTCTTCGATCAACGTCGTGTGCTAGCGGCAGCCGCTATGCTTGATGGTGAGTACGGACTAAAAGGTATGTACATCGGAGTTCCGGTTGTTATCGGCAAAAACGGAATCGAGAAGATCGTTGAGATAGAGCTAAACGCCGATGAGAAGAAGGCGCTTAACGAGTCAGCAGAGCGCGTAAAGCAGCTTTTAGCGATCCTGTAGTTCTTTAAATTAAGTAAGAAATCCTTTAGCGGAGTATTAAGTTATGAATCTTCATGAATACCAAGCCAAGCAGGTGCTTAGAGAGTACGGTCTTCCTGTATTAGCTGGACACATCTGTTACACACCAGGAGAGGCCGAGGCCGCTGCTGACCTATTAGGTGGTGGAGTCTGCGTTGTTAAAGCGCAGGTTCACGCTGGTGGTCGTGGGAAAGCTGGTGGTGTAAAGGTAGCGAAGAACACATCCGATGCTAGAGCTCACGCTGAGAAGATCCTCGGGATGACTTTAGTAACTCCGCAGACCGGCGCGGCTGGAAAGCTTGTTCGCAAGGTGTACGTTGAAGCTGGATGCAACATCGCTAAGGAGTATTATTTAAGTCTCTTAGTGGATCGCGCTAAGCGCGGGATCGTTATCATCGCCTCAACAGAGGGTGGCATGGAGATCGAAGAGGTGGCACACAAGACACCTGAGAAGATCCTTAACGTGATGATCGATCCAAAGGTGGGATTGCAAGCGTATCAGACCGGCAAGTTAGCTATCGATCTAGGTATTCCTCTAGAGGCTCGCAAACACTTTACTCAGGTAGTTAGTGGACTATACAAAGCTTTCGTTGGATGTGACCTAGCGATGTTAGAGGTAAATCCGCTCGTTCTAACAAAGGAGAATACCTTTGTTGTATTAGACGCTAAGGTTGCTCTTGAGGATAACGCCTCATTTAGACAGCCTAAGATTCGCGCCATGATGGATTACGATGAGCAGGATCCTCGTGATCTCCGCGCGCAGAAGTATGGCCTAAGCTACGTAGGATTAGATGGAAATATCGGCTGCCTCGTAAACGGAGCCGGCCTCGCTATGGCGACGATGGATATCATCAAGTCATTCGGCGGAGAGCCAGCTAACTTCCTCGATGTAGGTGGTGGAGCGACTAAAGAGAACGTTACTGAGGCTTTCAGAATCCTCCTATCGGATCCAAAAGTTAAGGGGATCTTGGTTAACATATTCGGTGGAATCATGAAGTGCGATGTAATCGCTACTGGTGTGATTGAGGCCGCGAAGGAAGTTGGCTTAAAGGTGCCACTAGTCGTTAGATTACAAGGAACCAACGTAGATCTCGGACGCAAGATGTTAGCCGAGTCAGGTTTGGCGATAACTCCAGCGGACACGATGGATGACGCGGCAAAGAAGATAGTCGCGTTAGCTAAGTAATCTTTATTGATCAATTTTAAAGAGCAAAGGTATCACCATGAGCGTATTAGTAGATAAGAACACACGAGTAGTAACTCAAGGAATCACCGGAAAGACCGGCCAATTCCATACCCGTATGTGCCGTGAGTACGGTACTCAGATGGTTGCTGGTGTGACACCAGGAAAGGGTGGCCAGGACTTCGAGGGTATTCCGCTTTATGACACAGTGCATGAGGCAAAGAAGCAGGCTGGCGCTAACGTATCGATCATTTACGTTCCACCTCCTTTCGCCGCTGACGCTATCATGGAGGCGGTCGACGCTGATCTAGATCTAGTAATCTGTATCACCGAGGGTATCCCGGTTCTTGATATGCTTAAGGTCGCGACCTTTATGGAGGGCAAGCGCACAAGGCTTATCGGACCAAACTGCCCAGGAGTTATCACCCCAGGTCAGTGTAAGCTCGGAATTATGCCAGGACACATTCACAAGCCAGGAAGAATTGGTGTTGTTTCACGTAGCGGAACATTAACCTACGAGGCGGTATTCCAGTTAACAGGGCTAGGTATGGGACAATCGACCTGTATCGGAATCGGCGGCGATCCTCTAAACGGAACAAACTTCATCGATTGCTTAAAGCTTTTTAAGGACGATGCTGATACAGACGCTATCGTAATGATCGGAGAGATCGGCGGAAGCGCAGAGGTTGAGGCCGCTAACTGGATTAAGGCTAACTTAAAGAAGCCAGTAGTCTCCTTCATCGCTGGAGCCACAGCCCCAGCAGGCCGCCGTATGGGTCACGCTGGAGCTATTATTAGCGGCGGCGATGACACAGCCGAGGCTAAATTCAAAGCACTCTCAGCCGCTGGAGTTCATATCGTAAGATCCCCACACGAGATCGGCGCTAAGATGCAAGAGGTGTTGGGTAAGTAGTGAGTGATGGGGCAGGCCTTAAGTGATGATGCCTGTTTTTTGTATAATCAACGAGACGAGCTAGGGGGAGAGCTCTTCTTTCCCCCTCTCGCTGCTCTCTTTGTTTTTTGCTGGTACTCGGCCTGATTTTTTTAACAAAGAGACCAACGAGATAAAAGAGAGGGGATTTATCAACTCATCTTTTGCCCTGGCAACTTTTTGTGCTCCCTCATCCTGTTAAACTGCGATCTTTATGCCCAGATCAACTGACTTAGTTGCTTAATAAGCAGCGCCAGTACAACGACTATCAGCACAATGCGCACGAAGCGCGCGCCCTTGGTTAGTGCTAGTTTCACACCAACAAGAGAGCCGGCGATATTAGCTAGCGCCATTACGACCCCTAAACTGTAATTCACATTTCCAGTCGGTATAAAATAAGCCAGCGCCGCGATGTTCGTTGATAGGTTCATCACCTTTGCCAACGTATTAGCGCGCATAAAATCAAAGCCTAGGAGCGTAACTAACGCTACAAGCATAAAGCTCCCAGTTCCAGGGCCAAAGAAGCCGTCATAGAAACCAAGCACTCCGCCGATGCAGCCGGCAACTATACGTTCCTTGCTTGGTTTGAGTTTGGGCGCGTGGGTATTACCTAGAGATGGCTTAAAAACCGTGTAAGCCAGCACGATAAACAGGGCCACTATCACAACCGGCCTGATAAGAGCGGGATCAAGAAGCGATACCGAGCGGGCTCCTAGGAACGAGAAGATAAAAGCCATACCACCGGCGGTGACAACGGTCTTAATCGGTAAAGTTTGAGCGCGATAGAATCGAGTGGCCGCGACCGCTGTTCCAAACGCGCTGGCGAATTTGTTTGTTCCAAAGATAAGCGCGATAGGAGCGTTTGGAAACGCGACTAAGAGCGCTGGAAGTTGAATCAAACCTCCGCCACCACTGACAGAGTCAACCAAGCCAGCCAGGAAAGCGAATAGAGCGAGAAAGAGGTAGGGGATATCGTTCATAGGAATAATTCGTTTTTACTGTAGCATTGGGGGCAGACAAAACAAGCTCACCAGCAGGGCGCCGCAGTGTTTTTGGGAAACTGATGGGATAATTAGCAAAATATTTTTTACCACAGAGGACGCAGAGGACACAGAGAAAACCCCTTAATTGCCCATAAAACGGCCGTTCTCTGTGTCCTCTGCGTCCTCTGTGGTGATAAAGAACTGCAACGCCCTAGCTCACCAGAACTGCCACTACATATTAGCCGTTTCTTGTGATACATTCGGCATAGATGAGCCACGTTAACCGGCCCAACCTAATAATTGTCGCTGGCATATAATCAAGGACTCTTATGAAAAAAGGTACCATCGAGGATGTACGAAATCCCCATATAAGACTTCTCTGCGAATCTCTTCAGAAGCTCCCAGAATATCTTGAAGAGCGTCGCAAAAAGATCGAAGCGCGCCGTGAATTCTGTCGTTACGTTTTTGAGAAGGCATGTCGTGACTCAGGGCTGCTTGACCGGAATCTAGAGTAAACTCACAATTTAAGGATTATTAATCCCATGACCAAAAGAGTTCTCATAGTAGGAGGAGTAGCCGGTGGAGCTAACGCCGCTACACGTTTAAGAAGACTAGACGAGAAACTAGAGATAATTATCTTCGAGCGTGGTCCCTACGTGTCATTCGCGAATTGTGGACTCCCGTATCACGTAGGTGGAGAGATTGAGCGCCGCGAGAAGCTCTTGCAACACACCCCTGAATCTCTGCGCGCCCGCTTTAACGTTGATGTACGCGTTTTAAATCGGGTCGAGAAGATCGATCGTCAAACAAGTGAGCTAGAGATCCTCGATATCACAAACAACAAACTATACCGAGAGCGCTACGACTACCTAGTGCTATCACCTGGTGCGGCGCCATTTAAGCCCCCAGTCCCAGGTCTTAATCTTCCCGGAGTTTTCTCTCTAAGAGATGTCCCCGATATGGACAAGATTATCGAGTGGGTAAAGACAAGAGGAAGTAAGTGTGCCGCGATAGCGGGAGGGGGATTTATCGGACTAGAGATGATGGAGCAGCTAAGTCATAAAGGCTTAGAGTGCGCGCTCTTTGAATCTAATCCACAGATCCTTACACCCCTCGATTTAGAGATGGTCGCTCCTATCCAAGCTGAGATGCGCTCAAAAGGTGTAGCCCTGCACTTAAGCGATCCAGTAGCTGAGATCCAATCCGCTGGAAGTGACGCGGCACTACGAGTCATTACCAAAAGTGGTAAGAGTATAGAGACCGACGTAGTTATTTGGTCGATCGGAGTAAAGCCAGAGACAAAGTTAGCAGTTGATGCTGGTCTTGAATTAGGCTCAACCGGAGCAGTAAAGGTCAATCAGCATCTGCAAACAAGCGATCCACAGATCTACGCGGTGGGTGACTGTATTGAAGTAACGCACGGCGCGATCGGCACGCCAGCTTTTATCCCGCTAGCTGGACCAGCGAATCGTCAGGGGCGGATCGCCGCTGATAATATCTGCGGTATTCCATCGAAGTTTAAAGGTACTTACGGCACCGCGATCGTGCGGGTCTTCTCGCACACCGCGGCGTGCACCGGAGCAAACGAGAAGCTCTTAACTAAAAACGGCATCCCGTACAAAACCTTTCACCTTCATCCATCATCACACGCATCGTATTATCCAGGGGCAACACCCTTGGCGCTTAAGGTTCTTTACCACGCGGATAGTGGTAAGCTTTTAGGAGCTCAGTGTGTTGGGCAGGATGGGGTTGATAAAAGGATTGATGTATTAGCCGTAGCGATGCAGGGCGGTTTAGCAGTAGAGGATCTAGTTGATCTTGAGCTCTGTTACGCGCCTCCTTTTGGCTCTGCTAAAGACCCAGTAAATCTGGCCGGGATGATAGGTGATAACATCCGCTCAGAGCGGGTAAAGACCGCGCAGTGGAGTGAGGTAGCTAACCTATCAAAGACGATGCAGCTTGTTGATGTGCGTGATGAGAGTGAGGTTCAGCGCGGAGCGATCCCCGGAGCGGTCCATATCCCGCTTAATCAGATCAGGTCACGGATGAGTGAGTTGCCGAAGGATCGTGAGCTATTAGTGTATTGCCAGTCGGGGCAGCGATCCTATAACGCCTGCAGGATCCTGATGCAGCATGGGTTTGCTTGCAGGAACCTTAGCGGGGCTTATAAGACTTGGAGCTTGGCTGGGGTGGGGTAGTTGAATGTTGCTCTGACCATTACCTACATCCTGGGAGATAAGTCCTCACAGAGAGAGTTCAGGCAATAACTATTTAAAACCCTTTTGTGGCTCTCCTGATCTCTTTCACTTTTTGTAACGAAATGAGCAATTCGTCAATCGTGACTAGCCCTTTCACAAGAAGACCAGCAATGACAGCGATGGGAACGAATAAGCTCCCTGGCAAGCCTGAGCTATCGACACACCTGTCGTCTCAACTGCCACTTGTGCGGAATAGTGAGGCTGTTGCCGGAGTGGGGAAGGTTCTACTTGCTTATATACATATGGCCTGCCTGCCCTAAAGCCATGTCGACGTGGATCTCCTCTTCATAACAAACCCATTCATCATTCTTATTATTATTAGTAACTTCCTCGGTGCCCTTGAGGTAAATTTGCTGTTCGGCTGTCTGCTCTGATTGGCCTTTAGTATTTACCTCAGTTTCGCATGGAGTGAGTCTGTCCGCATCTAAGGATTTTGGAACGTAGATCTTCATCGCTGTAAATATGGCAGCGATCTGTCTGTATACATCGTCGCCAAAATTGCATTCCACTATTTTTTTTAGGTGTTCACCGAAAAATATGTCTCCTATGGCCCAGTGCGAATTATCTGGGTCTTTGTCTATCACCACATTCGCTACCGCCCTATCAAAGTGATAAATTGTAAGTAGACGTGAACGAGGTCCTAACTCTTTCAATTTAAAACTATCCGCGTCGCTCAGAGTTCGAAGGAAATTTGCATTATTAACCGTAGTACCTCCATGAAAAAGCGCATCTATCTCTGTGACGCCGCAAGCGTATCTCCATTTATCTTGAAAGCAAGAGACTGCTAGCTTTATCGGCTCAGGTGCGTCCTTAAGATCAACAAGAGAGCCACCTTTAGTTGATTGGAAATTACTTATTCCGCTGCCCATATTTCATAACCCCCACGTTAAGCCCCTTACCAACACTAACCACGCCATTCGGGAGCAAAGCACCCCTCGCGGAGAGTCAGAAATAACCGTCAGAAAAATGCTCCGGAATGATGAGAAGAAACACATCTCAGGCTCCCGTTTTTTCGGGCAGTAAGAGCGGTGCTCGGGTTTTAGAATCCCTCTCTCATCTTCCAGATCCCCCAAGCCTATTACTAGCTGCTTGTCTTTCTGCCGGAATTGGCACCATTTTTACATGGTTGCCGAGGCTTCAACGGGCCGGTCCCTCTGCCTCTCTGGATAAGAGTCACAGGGAAAGTATATGATCCGTTCTAGCTAGTCAAACTTCGGTTAGGGCGTCGCAGTTCTTTTTTTTAACCCCCTCAGGAAGTCGGCCATTTGGAGTATTTTTGCGGTCTTAGACGCGTTATTTGGGGCTATCTGACAGGTGGATAGGTGAATTTGGGGAGGAGAAAATA
>JBIKWQ010000011.1:0-56185 GCA_044356215.1 Bdellovibrionota bacterium
CATCTCGAAAATCGAATATCAACTCAACCTCCACTTTCTCGCTACGGGTAGGTTTTGCCGGCCTTCCCTAGGAAAGCAGATTAAAAATTATGACTAATGCCTGATAGCCGCTAGTTATCTGAATTTGTTAATTAACTTTATCTAGCTAATAATTTGGGGGTTTGACTAGCTTTCTCTAGACCTAGTACTCTTCGCCTAGACACGCGCACCACTCTTGGCCGATTTATAAACCCTTTATGGGTGGATGGTGTCGGTTTTTAACTCCTGGAGCTTTACGAATGCAAGCGTTTAAGACGCCACAAGATGGTCAATTTGAGGACCGCGTGAAATCGCAGGAAGGGTCTGTCGAGATTAGTGACACTCTTTACCCTCAGAACTCAGATGTTCCTGTGCCAGGTAGGATGAGATCTATCTTCAGTAATTTTTCGCTTGCGGCGACGGTAAGTTTCGCGTTGGTGATATGGTACGCCATCGCCTTCGTAAAGAGTCTAAAAGGGCGGTGGTTTAATCCGGCTTGGACAACAGACGATGCCACTCAGCAGACGTATCCACTTTATGAAGCTATTTATCCAGGGATTTTTCAGGATGATTTAGTAAGTGAAGTTATGCGGGGGTGCCTACCTCCTCTGCATTACGGGATCAGTTACGCCATAACTCTGTTCACGCAGAATCCGATCATGACCGGCCACTGGGTGATGCTGATTCAGCTCTCACTCGCTCTTGCAGCTCTCTTTATGGCGGTGCGTCGCTTCTCGGGATCTTCAGTTCCCGCAGCGCTGGCTGTTGTATGGTTGATGCACTCTAGGAATACTATGCAGCGCATCACCGGCGGATTGCCTCGTGGTTGGACGCCAGCGATCTTTGGAACTTTCTTTTACTTCGTCGCCACTCGTAATCACTGGGGGGCCTTGGCCACTATTCTCGTAGGCTCAATGCTAAATCCGCCAGGGGCTCTTATAGTTGGGGTCGCGTACGGCTTAATAATGTTGTTTAGGTGGTGGTCCTCAAACGGTGTCGAAAGACAGGTGGCGAGATCTAGAGTTTTCCAAGCCATGGCGGTCGCCCCACTGCTTCTAGTGGTCGCTTTGGCCGTGGTCCAACGCCCCGCGCACATCGGACAGATGGTGTCGTTTGAAGAAGCGTCTAAGATGCCTGAATTTTCGAGACCATACGGGCGATTTCCATTCCTACCACTAACGCCAGCATCTAAAGAGATCGATATCTACGGTTATCAGGCATTCATTGGCCGACTTTATCGGCCTACGGAATTTTGGCGCCAAAATATCTGGTGGATGGTGCCAGTATCGTTGGTCGGCATCTTACTCATTGGTGCACGCCGGAAGATTATGGCGGTCCCAGCTGAGATATTGTGTTTTGGTTTAGCGGCTTCCATGACTTACGCGTTGGCACGGCAGTTCGCTTTTAAGCTTTTCGTTCCCGATCGGCATTTACAGATTCCGATGGTTTTTTTCATGATATGTGCCTTTACCATCGGTTTGTGGCGAATTTTTTCCGGTCGGCGCGATGAATCTTTACCTAGCAACTCTTTGAGAAGGTCTTGGCCGGCCCTGCTAGCCTTTTCCGGATTAGGATTTGTTGTTTTCCAGTGCTCGCACCTCGGATTATCAGGGGACGCTAACTTCAATTATTCGACGAAGATGCGTGGTTATGTATACCAGTGGCTAAGAACTCACACTCCCCAAGAGGCTGTTGTGGCGTGCCATCCTAATCATTGTAATGGTGTTCAGCTATTGGCAGTAAGACGTGCTTTTGTGGCGACCGAGACTTCGCATCCATTTTATCCACGATATAACTTGGAGATGCGTAGACGGAGTGAGGTATCTTTGCGGGCTCATTACGCAGAGTCCCTAGAAGAGATGGCTTCGCTCTTGATTCCTGAGGGGATAACTCACTTTGTGTTCCGGAAAGCTGACTTTAGGCCAGCTTCTTTAAGTAAAATGACCTACCACCCTCCGCTTGATAAGGTGGTTAGAGAATTAGTTGGAAGACCATCGGGTGCTTTTGCTTTTAACGCGCTCCCCAAGCAGATGGACCCTCAGAACTATCCGTTCGTCAAGTTTATCGACGGGGTTTCGGTAGTTGTCGATGTTAAGGAGCTGGGAGATTATCTCCGCGCGCGGGGATGGTCAGAGCCGCAAGCGTCTATTGGCGCCTCTATGCGTCGCCACGCGAGAACAAAAGGAACGCTCGTCGCCAGTGGCACTGTTGACCAAGTCGGGTTGCCGAGCTAAGACTCTAGGGAAGGCCGGCCCACTTTCTCGCTACGGGTAGGTTTTGCCGGACTTCCCTAAGGAAGGCCGGCAAAACCCCTCCCTACTGCGAAAGCGGATCTTGAGTCGCTCTTCGAGTTTTCGAGACGGGAAAAAATCCTCAATGTATCACAGTGGATACACTTCCGACCTTCGCTAAAGCTACGGCCGGCGAGGCTTTTGTCGGACCAGACGTAGCCTTGGCGTAGTCTGGTGCGGTTTTTTCCCATCTCGAAAATCGAATATCAACTCAACCTCCACTTTCTCGCTACGGGTAGGTTTTGCCGGACTTCCCTAAGTCATTATAAAAACCCGTGAGCTTCTCCGATGAGCGACGAGCGGGATGTTTTTTGTGTAGCTCAAATGCCAATACCTTTACCAAGACGTACCGCGACGACGGCGCTATTTTTAATTTCACTCGTCGTAGCTTTTTTAATTGGCGCCAGGATTTCAGAGCATTCATTTCGTGGGCCAAGTGTCAACAGACTGGTAACAGGCGCCGCCTCTTCCGCTGGCGCGATAGGACAAAAGACGGATCTTGTCGTGCCTGGTTTTTTAGGGCGGGTGAATAAGATTGAATTAAAGCTAGAGCAAACTCGCGGCGGCCGAGCGATGAACTCATCCAAGATCGGCATATCTTCTTGCGGCGGCCCAGAGGTTGAATATATTTTTAGTGGGTCACTGGTGACGCGCGTTCCCACCCGGTGGTTCTGCTCGCCATTCTCCCTAACTCTACGAGATCTAAACCTTGTGCAGTCGGGTGAGGCTAACGATTTGACGGCCGCCCCAGTTAAGATAGCGTCGCTGTCAGTGATTTCGCGACTGGGTATTCCTGTAGTGGATCCGCCAACGACCGCGGTAATCTGGCTTTTTTTGATCGCGCTCTTTTTTCTTACGGGCTTTGTCGCCAGCAGGGCTGGAGTGTCTGAATTGGCGTGCTCATGGCTCGTGCTTTTGGGATCTCTGGCGTTTGTTTTTTTTGTAGAGTCAGACGCGAGCAAACTTGAGCCCGTCGCGATTGTTCTCTTGGGAGCTCTATGTGGCATGGCGCTCTATTCCCGCGAAGATAAATTGATGAATGGAGCGGAGAGTGGGGGAGGTCGATACCTTTTGGCTCTAGCGGTGTTCCTCGGGCTAGCATTGAGACTTTATGGGATCAACTTTGGATTGCCATCCAATTTTCATCCGGACGAGGTTCCTAAAGTGAATGCCATTATGCGGATGGTTGATGGGCACACCCTTAATCCTCAGTACTTTCTGCATCCATCTCTGTTGCTCTACCTAACTTATGGAACCAATTCACTCCTGCATTTTCTCGGTTTGTTTGATGGATCATTTCGAGATTCGGCGTTTTTGGCCGGTCGAATAGTCAGTCTGACGGCGGGGATCTGCTCAATTATTTTGACATATCTGATCGGCAAAAGGTTGTATACCGCCAGGACAGGTGGGATGGCGGCGTTGTTTCTGGCGGTTTTTCCGCTCCATGTTACCTGCAGCCGTTACCTAAAAGAGGACTCGCTTTTAACATTTACGATTTTGGCTTGTGTGTTTGTGACGATCGTCTCCGTTCAAAGCAATCGTCGTTGGTTGCTTATACTCGCGGGAGTTCTCGCGGGCTGCGCCGCGGGAACGAAGTATAGCGGAATCTTAATGGCTGTCGTTCCAGCTAGCGCTCCATGGATAGCGTCGCGTCGTATCATCCCCGATATTCGCTGGATCCCGTGGGCGATGGCGGCTGTCCTAATGGCGCCGATCGGGTTTTTAGCCACTACTCCATATGCGATATTAAATTCAGCTAAGTTCATTAATGACTTCAGAGCGGAGTCGCGCCACATGGAAAACGGTCACACGGTTTCTATCTCGGCTTGGTCTCAGCTTTGGATGTATCATTTTTGGCGCAGTATTTGGCCCGGTATCACAGGGTGGGTGGCTGTCGTGTCGTGTGTGGCGTTTGGCTTCGTCTCGCGTAGGGCGAAGCTTGAGGATCTTATGATCCTCGGTCTAGCGCTGCTGTTTTACCTCCCAGCGGAATATGTAAAGGCTAAACCGGCGCCCCAGCCGGAGCGCTATATACTGCCTTGCCTGCCATTCATAGCGATCGCCTTGGCTGAGTTAAGTAGATGCTTAATGTCGGATAGGCGTCGAGCCGTTAAAGGTGGTGCTCTGTGCGGTGTTATTATTCTATTTATGGCGCCTTTCTTTCGAAGCTCCTTGTTGGCCCGAGATGTTAGGATGGATACCCGTGATCGTTTGGCTATATGGATGAAAGAGAATCTCGAGCATGGCTCACAGGTATTGATGGATTGGAAGCCATACTGTCCTAACTTCCACGGCCAGCACTTTGACGTTAAGCATATTCCGAGAGCTCGTATCGTTCGGGATATGGATGTTACGGCTCTTCGCGCTTCTGGCGCTGATTACCTGGTTTTGTCGAGTCTCTTTTATAATCGATACTTCAGTCAGCCTAATTCAGCGCCGGCTCTTCGACAGAGATTTAGAGATGTATTTCAGCGTGTGCCGATAGTAACTCAATTTGAGGCGCCATCTGGTACATATGGTTTTCACAACCCGACTCTGACTCTATTTTCGCTGAAAGAGGAGGATTCCAAGATGCTCGATGAAGAGCTCTTAAAGAAAAAGCAGGGAGAAATCCAGTACACATCTAACGATGTGAAAGCTCGTGCTAAGTGGTGATTGTAACTCGCGTAAGCGAGGTTTTGCATCGCCTCCCTAGTTATAGCTGACGTTGATATCAACGTACCCATGGGTCAAATCGCAGCCCCACGCTGTGGCAGCAGATTTGCCCAGACCAAGATTTAAGTGGATCTTCACCTCTTTGCCCGACATAAGTTTGCGGATCTTATCTATGCTGTGAGCAACGATCTTCCCGCGACGCATAACCGGAGCTCCAGCAAAGGTCAGGTCAACTCGCTCTGGATCGACCTTAGCCGATGGATCCTTTCCAGCCGCCGCGAGAACTCGACCCCAGTTCGGATCGGCTCCGTGGATAGCGGTTTTAACAAGCGGAGAGTTAATGATGTTCTTGGCTATGACCCTAGCCTCGCGCAAGTTGCGCGCCCCTTCAACTGTAACTTCGATCAACTTAGTAGCTCCTTCGCCATCCGCGGCGATAAGGCGCGTTAGCTGGCCACAGGCTTTCGTCAGAAGCGCCAAGAATTCGTTGAGCTCTTTGGTGCCTGTAATGGCGCGACCCGTCTCGCCGGTAGAGAAGGCGAGAACCATATCATTAGTTGACGTATCTGTATCAACAGAGGTCATATTGAATGTCGCGTCAGTCGCTGTGCTGAGGAGCCGTTGAAGATTCACGTTGCTTATTCGACCATCGGTCACCAGAAACCCAAGCATCGTCGCCATGTTCGGGGCGATCATCCCTGAGCCCTTGGCGAAACCCGCAATAGATATCTTTTTCCCGCCGACCGTCCCAACGCAGAAGACCTCCTTCCGTGTTAGATCGGTGGTCATAATGGCCTCGGCGGCCGCTGTGCCATCTCTTGTTGTGGGATCGCTAAGAAGCTTCTCTAGTCCACTTTTAACCGCTTTCATCTGAAGAGGCCTGCCGATAATTCCTGTCGAGGAGACTCCGACTTGAGATGGCTTTATGCCGAGGAGCTTAGCCGCTATTGTCGCGGTTTCCTGAGCGTCTTTATATCCGAGTTGTCCGGTTCCAGCGTTGGCATTTCCAGAGTTGATTATAACAGCCTTCAAGGTACCGCGTTTGAGAGCTTCTTTCGTAACCTTTAAGGGAGGAGCTGAGAAGGCGCTGCGAGTGAATACGCCAGCGCTTCCAAACGCATTTGGCACGAATATATAGGCCAAATCGCGCTTACCGTTCGCCTTGATCCCCGCGGCTATACCTGACGCGTAGACTCCTTTTAGTGAAGTGATAGTGGGTTTATTTTTGCTCATCTTGACTCCGATTAGCGACCTGGCTCGATTGATGGTGCGATCTTTAATGACAGCTTGTAGTTTCCGGTTTCTGGCTGATATGTGCAACCCGTAACTACTCACCGAATTTTTTAGATCATTGCAGTCATTATATCGCTAAATAGGCTGCATTTGCTGAGTCGTTACCGCAACCCTTTGATCTCCCTATCCCCATGGGCTATAACTGAGGTCAGATGCCCCGGTACCAGGGCAAGCCTATAGCCCAACGAATATCAGGCGTAGGCCAGGATCAACGGCGTATGGTAGCGCGTTTAAATGGCTTTTAGGTGGCCCTGTTCTAGGTCCGCTAATATATAGTGCTGTTTTGATGGAGATTTAATCGATGAATATCGCGGTTGTGGGAACTGGATACGTGGGCTTGGTAGCGGGAGCGTGCTTCGCTGAGACGGGAAACGATGTTATCTGTGTTGATGTAAATGAGAAGAAGGTTGAGGCACTAAAGGCTGGTAAAGTGCCTATCTTCGAACCTGGCCTAGAAGACCTAGTCCGAAGTAACTCAAAAGCCGGACGTTTGACCTTCACGACATCTCTGAAGGACGCGGTTGAAGCGTCAAAGGTTATCTTCATAGCGGTAGGTACTCCACAAGATGAGGATGGCTCAGCCGATCTGACGCATGTCTTGGCGGTCGCCAAGGGAATTGGTGAGTCGATGAATGGACCTAAAGTTGTTGTCGACAAGTCGACGGTCCCGGTAGGTACAGCGGATCGTGTTAGGGCGGAGATTGAGAAGGTCTCCAAGTTTCCTGTGGATGTAGTGAGCAATCCTGAGTTTCTTAAGGAGGGAGCGGCGATCGATGATTTCTTAAGACCCGATCGAGTCGTAGTTGGAGTCGCTAGTGAGCGAGCGGCGCAGGTAATGAAGGAGCTTTATGCCCCATTCGTGCGGACGAACAATCCGATCCTAGTCATGGATGTTCGATCCGCTGAGATGACTAAGTACGCGGCTAACACGATGCTTGCTCTCCGTGTTTCTTTCATGAATGAGATAGCTAACCTTTGCGAGAAGGCAGGCGCGGATATAAATCAGGTGCGGATCGGTATAGGAAGTGACGAACGTATCGGCATGAGCTTTATATTCCCAGGGATCGGTTACGGTGGTTCGTGTTTCCCAAAGGATGTACAGGCTCTAATTCGTACCGGTAAGGACCACGATGTTGATCTAAGGATCGCCCGCGCGGTTGAGGACGTAAACGCCTCACAAAAGAAGGTGTTGGTTCAAAAGATAGTCGGACATTACGGTCAGGATAAAGTTAAGGGCAAGACGTTCGCGGTATGGGGACTGGCTTTTAAACCTAAGACAGACGATGTGCGAGAGGCGCCGGCTCTGTCCATATGTTCCGAGCTAATTAGGCTGGGAGCTAAGGTGAGAGCCTTTGATCCGGAGGCCAACGAGACGTTTCGCGAGCGCTTCGGTGATAGCGGCCAACTTGAGTACGTGGATAACAACTACGCCGCGTTAGACGGAGCGGACGCGCTAATAGTTTGTACTGAGTGGAACGCCTTTAGGCAGCCTAATTTTGATAAGATTTCAGAGATGTTGTCAGAGCCGGTCATATTCGACGGGCGAAATATTTACGATCCGGCCGATATGCGCAGCTACGGTTTTATGTACTACAGCATCGGCAGGCCGGCGGTTATTAGAAGGGGATAGGTGTTTTTATGCTGCGAATAGTAGTGACTGGAGGAGCGGGTTTTATTGGTTCTCATCTTTGTGATGTTCTTCTATCTCAAGGGCACGAGGTTATTGCGGTTGATAATCTCTTTACAGGCACGAAGAGAAATATCGAGCACCTGCTCGATAATAAGCGCTTCGAGTTCATTCGACACGATGTGACTCTGCCGATTTTAATTGAGTGTGATCAGGTGTACCACCTCGCGTGTCCCGCTTCGCCGGTTCACTACCAGTACAATCCGATCAAAACGATCAAAACTAATGTCACTGGAACGATCAATATGCTTGGAGTGGCTAAGCGCACCAAGGCTCGTTTTCTCCTGGCATCAACCTCTGAGGTATACGGTGACCCGCTTCAGCACCCACAAGTGGAGAGCTACTGGGGAAATGTTAATCCGGTCGGCCCGCGCAGTTGTTACGACGAAGGTAAGCGCGTAGCGGAGACATTGACTGTGAACTATAAGGATCAGGGGCACGTCGATACGAGGATCGTTAGAATCTTCAATACCTTTGGGCCGCGGATGTTGTTTAATGATGGGCGTGTCGTATCAAACTTTATCGTCCAAGCGCTAAAGGGGGACGATATAACTGTTTATGGTGAGGGTCAGCAGACACGATCGTTCTGTTACGTTGATGATCTCGTAAACGGCATCATAGCCACGATGAATCGCGATGGATTTCATGGTCCTGTTAATCTCGGGAATCCTAATGAGATGACGATCATGGATCTGGCCAAGCGGGTGATCGAGTTAACCGGATCAAAGTCAAAGATCGTCAAGAGGCCTCTGCCCCAAGACGACCCAACTCGCAGACAGCCTCAAATTGATTTGGCTAAGCGGGAGCTAGGCTGGGAGCCTTTGGTCGACCTTAATCAGGGCCTTACTAAGACGATCGATAATTTCAAACTCCGGCTTTCTAGAGGCGAGGAAGCTCGTTAGTAGGCTTATAAATTATTGGCCATCAATAGAGAGCAGTTGTGAGTGATAGCAGAAGTAAGATCCGAAATTTTAGTATAATAGCCCATATCGATCACGGTAAATCGACCCTAGCGGATCGTATTCTGGAGGCTACCGGCGCGCTAGAAAAGCGCGAGATGCAGGCCCAATTTCTTGACAAGCTAGATTTGGAGCGTGAGCGTGGGATTACAATCAAAGCTCAGACGGTGCGCTTGTCTTATAAAGCTAAAGACGGAGAGACATATCAGTTAAATCTTATCGATACCCCCGGACACGTTGATTTTAACTATGAGGTGTCTCGAAGCTTGTCGGCGTGCGAGGGCGCGTTGCTAGTAGTTGACGCCTCACAGGGTGTAGAGGCCCAGACATTAGCTAATGTCTACTTAGCGATTGAAAACGATCTCGAGATCGTTCCGGTCATCAACAAGATTGATCTACCCAACGCCGATATTGAACGAGTTAAGGCAGAGGTTGAGTCGGTAATCGGCTTAGATACCTCAAGCGCATTGCCGATAAGCGCCAAAACAGGCGTTGGTATCGGAGATCTGCTTGAGGCGATCGTCAAGCGTGTCCCGCCGCCTTCACGTGGTTTAACGGACGGTCCTCTAAGGGCCTTGGTATATGATTCCTGGTTTGATCCCTATGTTGGCGTAGTGGCGCAGGTGCGAATTATCGATGGCGCCCTTAAGCCTGGAGATAAGGTTCGCTTCTTCTCGACAGGCGCTGAATATGACATTTACAAATTAGGGGTGTTTACGCCACACGCTCAGGAAGTCCCTGATTTGACCAGTGGTCAGGTGGGGTATTTCTCAGCGGCTATTAAGAATCTAAAAGATGTGCGGATCGGCGATACGGTCACCCTTGTAAAGAATCCAGCCAGCGAGGCCTTGCCGGGCTTTAAAGAGGTTAGGCCAATGGTCTTCGGGGGACTCTTCCCAGTTGACGCTGACGATTACGTAAATTTGAAGACAGCTCTAGAGAAGCTAAGTCTAAACGACAGCGCGTTTACATTTGAGGCCGAGACATCAGCGGCTCTTGGATTTGGCTATCGTTGCGGCTATCTCGGACTTCTTCATATGGAGATAGTTCAGGAGCGACTGGAGCGTGAATTTGAGCTCAATCTCATCACGACAGCTCCATCTGTAGTTTACAAAATGGTTCTAAATGATGGAACCGTTTTGAACGTGGATAATCCATCAAAGATGCCTCAGGTTCAGGATATTCTGCGTATTGAGGAACCACTGGTCGCGGCGACGATACACTGTCCCAAGGAGTTTGTTGGTAACGTTTTAAAGCTCTGTGAGGACCGCCGCGGCATTCAGAAGAATATGGCGTTTCACGGAACAGAGCGGGCGGTGATATCCTATGAGTTACCGTTGAACGAGATAGTGCTTGATTTTCACGATAAGCTTAAGTCCCTGACAAAAGGTTACGCCTCGTTTGATTATGAGCTAGTTGGGTATCAGGAGTCTGATCTAGTTAAACTTGATATTAAGTTAAACGGCGACACTGTCGATGCCTTAAGTATTATAGTTCACCGAGAAAAAGCTTATCCGCGTGGTAAGGAACTGACCGAAAAGTTAAAGGATATCATAGACCGGCAGATGTTTGAGATCGCAATTCAAGCGGCTATTGGCGGTAAGGTCGTCGCGAGAAGTACTGTTAAAGCTTTACGAAAGAACGTGACAGCGAAGTGCTACGGTGGCGATATCTCGCGCAAGAGAAAGCTGCTCGAGAAACAGAAAGAGGGTAAGAAGCGAATGAAACAGGTTGGTAAAGTCTCGATTCCTCAAGAGGCTTTTCTAGCCGTGCTGAAGCTAGGCGATGAGAGTTAACGACAGCGACAACACTGAGAGCAATTGGGTTTCTATCCGTGAGATCTCGGATCAGCCCGAGCGCCTTTTCGCGGTAGGGGATATTCACGGACACCTTGATGAGGTGAGTAGGCTGGTTGATTACCTTGTTGATAGCGAGAAGTTGTCAGCCTCTGACCAGTTGATCTTTATCGGTGATTACATAGATCGTGGCAGCGACTCCAAGGGCGTGATCGATAAGATGCTCCAGTTAAGGCAGAGCTTTCCTAAGACTGTTTTTTTAAAGGGTAATCACGAGGATATGCTGCTTAGCTTCCTCGGGCTCGGCGGTAATAATGGTGAATACTATCTGCAAAATGGCGGGCTCTCGCTGTTCGACAGTTACGGTATCAAGACAGTAGACAGCTTAAGCTCTATTTTCCAGGCTATTCCCGGAGAGCACCTCGATTTTATAAGGGGCCTGGAATTAGGGGTTTCGCTAGGAGAGTTTGTTTTCGTGCACGCGGGTTTGGCGCCAAGCAGAGATTTTGGCCAGCAAATAGCGGATGATGTGCTCTGGATCCGTGACGAGTTTCTTGAGTCGACTCATGATTTCAAGAAAACGATAGTTTTCGGACATACATCCTTCAGCAGGATTCTGCTGGATCTTCCGTACAAAATAGGGATCGATACCGGAATAGCTTATGGACGAAAGCTCTCTGCGGTTGAGCTGACACGCGGCGAGACCTTTGCTGTAGGCAAGGGCCAGAGGTTGGTGGCTAAGGCCACTTTGCGATAATTGGCCTCAAATAGGCTACTTTGCCGATAATCGGGGGTACTTGATGTCTTTTGCTCTAAGGTTTAGTCTCTTCGGGTCATCAGGCAGCATCCAAGTAGCTTAGATGGCTCAGGTAATGACGGAGTGGATATGGCACAGCCAAACGTAGGAATGATCGGTCTCGGGGTAATGGGTTCAAACCTAGCGCGGAACATAGAGAGCCGCGGTCTTCCCGTAGCTGTTTTTAATCGAAGTGGGGAAGTTACTCGTGAGTTCATGAAGCGCCATGGAGGCAAGGCCGCTAAAGCCGGATTCGTTGAGTCCTATACGTTAGCTGATTTTGTTAAGAGCATGTCCGCGCCGCGTCAGATATTTATTATGGTTCAGGCGGGAGGAGCTACCGATGCGGTAATAGATCAGCTCGCTCCTTTGCTGGATAAGGGCGATATCGTGATCGACGGCGGTAATGCCTATTTCAAAGATACTATTAGAAGAGAGGAGAAGCTCAAAGAGATGGGGCTAAACTTCCTTGGGATCGGAATTAGCGGAGGCGAGGAGGGAGCTCTGAAGGGGCCTAGCCTTATGCCAGGAGGTCCAAAGGATGCTTGGAAGATCGTAGCTCCTCTCTTGGAGAAGATAGCAGCCCAGGCCGATGGCCCCTGCACAAATTATGTCGGCCCTGATGGCGCCGGTCACTTCGTGAAGATGGTTCATAACGGTATTGAGTATGGCGATATGCAGTTAATCGCCGAGGGCTATGACATTCTGCGGAATGTTGTTGGGTGTAAAGCCGAGGAGCTTAGTTCGATATTCTCCAAGTGGAACCAGGGGCCACTATCATCATATCTGATCGAGATTACGGCCAAGATATTCACTCTTCGCGACACGGATACCAAGGGACATCTGGTTGACCAGATCCTTGACAAAGCGGGACAGAAGGGAACGGGCACATGGACAGCGCAAGTGGCCTTAGACCTCGGTGTTTCCATCCCAACAATAGCCGCGGCTGTTGACGCGCGCACATTAAGCAGTCTAAAGGCCGAGCGAGTTGAGGCAGCGAAGGAGTTTAAGGGGCCGAGTGTCGATGATTTTACAGGTAACAGAGAGGAGTTTATCTCCGCTGTGCACGACGCTCTTTACGCCTCAAAGATCATGTCTTACGCCCAGGGAATGGCTCTGATAGCGGCTGCCTCTAAGCAGTGGAACTGGGATCTAAAACTAAATGAGATCGCCGCTCTCTGGAAGGGTGGTTGCATCATTAGAGCGAAGTTCCTCGATGAGATCCGGCGGGCTTTTAGTTTACAACCAGCTCCGGCAAATCTGATTCTCGATTCATTTATGAAGGCTGAGGTTGTGCGTTGCGTGCCTAATCTGCGCAAGGTCGTGGCCACGGCTGTATCAAAGGGTGTTCCAGCGCTTGGCTTCGGCGCGTCGCTGGCATACTTTGATAGCTATAGGACCGCTGACCTTCCACAGAATCTTACGCAGGCGCAAAGAGATTTCTTCGGAGCGCACACATATGAGCGCAAAGATATGCCCGGGACTTTCCACACGGAGTGGGAGGCTTAAGCTTCGAGCGGCCCACTTTCTTTGAGGAGGGGTAGCTTACAGCATCACTAGAAGAATAATTCCAACAAGCGTCAGGGCTAAACCTGAGGCTAGCTTCGCTATTTTCACGTAGCACCTTCTGGTCTTACCGGTATCGCTCTCGGTGATCTTCTTAATCTCAATAAATGGTATCGGAGCTCTCCTGTACCACCCCTCGATGATGACATCTTTCCCCTGGAGATCTTTAGCTCTTAAGAGTCCGAAGAGGAGCTCCCAGAATCGAAATGGTTGACGGTAATCTAAAAAGATTATTCCTGTACCGTCATGAATAACGAAGTCCTCGCTCCATATTAAACCTGGAACTCCTTTGCCCACGACAGTTCCTCGAATAGTCGTGGAGATCGGTCTAATAGGCGAAACCTTGACCTCTTGGAGTAGCTTGGCAACGGTGGATTCAGGATAACTTTCGCCTCTATAAGATAGAGACGTCTTAACCATAGAGCTGACTCCGATAATGATTAATAGAGCAGGATACCAAGAGTGAGATACAGAACCGGTGATTGAACTGAAAATTAAAGCGCCGAGGCCAATCAGCAGTGTTATCAGTGGCAGGATGTTTACCACTACATCAACCAGGAATTCATCCCAATACGACTCAGGTTTGTCACGGTCAAAAATAACGAAGGGATCTTGCCCTAAAGACGCGGATTGATCTCCTAGGTACTCAAGTCGTTTCGCTATCAATGGATGAGTTGACTGGATCTCAAAGAAAGCGGCCCATGGATTCCACAGGTCCCACTGCAACGCGCCTTTTAGTGTCTCCTGATCAAATCCACCACTGTGCGCGCCAGCTTGCGCTGTTACCACAAGATTAAGCGCTGACCCTTTGTCGAAGATGTTAAGAGCTGAAAATCCGACCGCTCCAGCCAGCTTTGACCTATCTGGGGAATCTGGCGGCGGGCCAGACGAAGCGTTACCGCCGTGGCTAGCCAATCCGTACCCGATCTTCACAAGAGCGCTCGCTAGAGCGCTCGGTGAAGGCCCGTACCGACCGGCGAATCGATCGGCATAAAATTCCCTGGTTCTACTAAACCACAGTACCACCAGTTGGCTCAGCATGTAGACGATGTACGCGCCGTAAGCGGCGAATGCCGCCACCGCTCCCTCCTTTTTACCGCGCCCGATCTGATCCGCGAAATAGCGGTAAAGAGAGTAAGCTAGAAGCGGTACGAGTTGAGCAATCGTCATAATCACCATATCCCAGTGACAAACATGCCCCATTTCATGTGCTACAACGGCGTCCACCTCATCAGGATCAAGTAACTCGAATATACCCCTACTTAGAACAACTCTAGCGTTGCTCGGATAATGACCGTAGGTGAAAGCTTGTGGAGCTCCATCGTCAATCAATCCAAAGCTGGGGAAGCTTATCTTGTGTTCGTCGCAGATCTTTCGCGTGATCACTTTAACGTGATGTGGTAGTTCGCTCTGATCAATCCACTGAACCCCGTAAAGGAACCGCAGCGACAGATCCATGATCCAGGGACCAAAGAGGTATTGGGCGATAACGGTGACGATCCCGCCAAATAGCGCGAAAGTAGGTGAGATGAATCCAAGTTCCGAGGCGGAGATTAAGACCAATCCGAGTGCCCCGTACAAAAGAGCCAGAAGGCTGACCGAACGAACCGCGAGATTTGGGAGTGGTCGCGTTCCGGATGCTAGCTGTCGGTGCCTCTCGCGCTTAAATTGGGCGGCTTTGTTGAACGGCGGGGGAGTATTTGGCATGATTCCTTACAGGCTATTATGTAGCACAATCTTATTATGACAGCAGTACCATTATTAAGTTTGCAGGACGCGACCAAGGCTTTTTCGGATAAGCCGCTTTTTTCCGATCTCTCCCTGGTTATATTTGAGAATGAGCGGGTCGCTTTAGTAGGAAGCAATGGCTCTGGAAAATCAACTCTGCTCAAAGTTTTAAGTGGGATCGAGGAGCTCGATTCGGGTAATCTAAATAAGCGCAAGGGTTTTCGCGGCGCTTATGTCGCGCAGGCGGAGTCTTTTGACGCGCACGCTTCGATTGGAGATGTGCTAGACAGCCATCTGTTCGCGCTGGGGTTTGATCACTCGGAGGTAGCTCGCCGCTCAAGCGTATATCTCGGGTTGGCGGGTTTCGATGACCCCGAGAAGAGAGTAGGGGACCTCTCTGGTGGCTGGCGTAAGAGGCTGGCTATAGCGCGGGCCTTGGCTGAAGAGCCTGATTGCCTCTTGCTCGACGAGCCCACCAACCACCTAGATATCGAATCGATCGAGTGGTTGGAGGATCTTTTGGAGGGGCTTACTACGGTTGTAGTGTTTGTCAGCCACGACCGCTATTTCATTGAAAGATTAGCCACCCGAGTAGTTGAAATTAACACGAGTTATCCCCGCGACCACCTCGTTTCGGAGGGTGGATACGCGGACTACATCGAGCAGCGCGAGGAGTTGCTCGAGCAACTGAAGCAGCAAAGGGATTCTCTGGCCAATAAGGTAAGGCGAGAAGTTGAGTGGCTGCGTCAGGGTGTGAAGGCGAGAACGACCAAATCTCGTTCGCGGATTAATGAAGCTCACAGATTGATCGACGCACTCAGTGGTTCACGGATAGGCGAGCGAGCTAGCATGGAGCTGGACTTTGCCTCTACAGATCGCAAAACAAAGGAGCTGCTTAAAGCAGAGAGAGTTTCTCAAAAAATCGGCGACCGGTGGCTCTTTAGAGATGTGTCGCTGCGACTTTCTCCCGGTTCACGTCTGGCTGTTGTTGGTCCCAACGGAAGCGGCAAGACGACCCTAGTGAGGACGCTTCTTGGGGAGTTGAGCCCGGCGTCAGGAAAAATTATTAGGGCTTCTAATTTGCGAGTGTCTTTTATGGACCAGGCTCGCAGTGTGATTCGTGATGATATCTCCTTGCGCGAGTTTCTCTGTCCTCACGGGGATTCGATCGTCTTTAAGGGTGAGTCTATCCACGTCGCGGCGTGGGCGGCTCGGTTTCTCTTCTCGCACACCCACCTAGGCAGAAAGATGGCAGCCCTTTCAGGAGGAGAACGAGCTCGGGCTGTATTGGCCAAGAGCATAGCGCAGGAATCTGATATCTTGGTTTTCGATGAGCCCACTAATGATTTAGATATAGCGACCCTCGAGAATCTAGAGGAGGGCTTTAATTCCTTCCCAGGGGCGATCGTTTTAATAACGCACGATCGCTACCTTTTAGATCGGGTGGCGAGTCAGGTTTTGGGGATCGCCGAAGGGGAGGCCGTCATTTTTGGGAGCTACGCTCAGTGGGACGAATACAAAAAGGGGAAGATTAGTCAGATAGCTAAGGGTGCGAAGAGGGATCCTGAGCCCTCCAATCCTGCGTCGGGAACGGTCCCAGCGACCCGTAAAACAACGAAGAAGCTCTCCTACAGAGATGCTCGGGATCTCAGTCTTATAGAGGAAAATATAGCTCAGGCTGAATCGGTGGTGGAGAAGACCCGTCAGCAGATTGAGTCAGGTGAATACGCGACAGACGCGACTAAACTATCCGAGCTTTGCTCGTTGCTCGCAGTCCAGGAGGCTGAGGTCGAGAGGCTCTATAATCGCTGGCAGGAGCTTGAGAGCTTAGGGAAGGCCGGCAAAACCCCTCCCTACTGCGAAAGCGGATCTTGAGCTGCTCTTCGAGTTTTCAAGATGGGAAAAAATCCTCAATGTATCGCAGCGGATACACTTGCGGTTTTTTCCCATCTAGAAAATCGAATATCAACTCAACCTCCACTTTCTCGCTACGGGTAGGTTTTGCCGGCCTTCCTTAGGTAAGTCCTAGCCTACCGATTGTTAGAGAAACACCGCGATAGCGAGGTTTCGCCTCTTTTCCCATTGTGCGATCTGATGAGTTCGGTGCAAAATCTAGTTTACGAGGAAACTATACTGACTGGACGTATAGATTATGGCTATTAAAATGAGTGAGCCGATAGGGCCTGCCCCAATAGGCCCACTGATCTGCAGGGTAGCGCTGGGCGCTTATTTCGTCATGGCTGGTCTCAGCAAGTTGCACATGCTTTCCGCCTTCGTAGCTCAAGTGAAGAATTTCGGAGTGCTACCAGACAACGCTTCGTCGCTCTACGCCGTTTTGCTCCCGTACACGGAGGTCTTTATAGGCGCGTGCCTGATTTTAGGCCTGTGGACAACTATGGTTTCAATTCTGGCGAGCGCGCTGTTAATTTCGTTCGTGTTCGCCTTTGGCTTCTTTCCGGGAGCTTCGGATATATTCAATAAGGACGTCGTGCTACTCGGGGCCGTTATCGGTCTGATGTATACGGGGCCTGGGGCCTACGGGCTTGATAATGTAAGAAAGCCTCCATCAGGGGCTCATTAGGAAGGGTGGATCATTTATACCTGTTCGCGCTAATCTCGCCTCGTGGCAAAGCGCAGGATATCAATTAATGCGGCGATTCTGAGACATGTCCCCAGAGACGAGGGAGTGTTAGTCGCTGTTTCAGGTGGGCGGGACTCAATGGTTCTGCTTAGCGCCTTGTTGGCCAATCAGGGCGCTTTGAGCGCTCGACTTGAAGTGGCGCACATTGATCACGGATTACGACCAAACAGCGGTGACGACGCGCGCTTTGTCGCTGAAAGTTGTACGCGTCTTGGAGTGCTGTGCCATGTGATTAAATTGACAACCGGACCTGGTGCCGAGAATGTCGAGGCGTGGGCACGTCGAGAGCGTTATGCCGCGCTCAACGCTGTTGTGATGGATCGGAAGTTAGGAGTAATAGCCACGGCTCACAACGCGAATGATGTGGCGGAAACGCTACTGATGAGGTTGATCGCTAAAAAGGAGCTAACTTCAATAGAGCAGAGTGATCCCCGTCGTCGCGTGGTGAGGCCTCTTCTTGAGATCAGTCGAGACCAAATTGACGAATATGTAAGGGAGTTCCAGGTGGCCTTCGTCGAGGATCCGACGAATATAGACACCGGTTTTGTCCGTAACAGGATCAGACACGAACTTTTGCCCCTGCTAGCCGATAGGTTTGACCCTTCGATCGTGTGGATTTTGGCTGAACAAGGGAGGTCCTTAGCCTTGGACAGTGAAGCATTAAGAGCGACCGCGGCTGATATTATCGCCGATATAGGAGAGGTGCGTCAGATGGATCGTCGGTGGCTTGAGGGGTGTCAAAGTCGACTGACTACGGTGCCTTACGGGATCGGGTGGCGGGTGGTGCAAGCCCTTTTTGCGCCACTGCTCGGTTTTGTGGTTGGAGAATCGAAGGCAGCCGCGATAATGGGTGTTTTGCAGGGAAGAGATTCTTCGGTTGATCTTGGAGGAGGCCGGAGTTTGGAGGTGCGGGACGGTGGGGTCAGGTTGGTTGAGCCATTTCTTTAATAAAGTCAGTGTGCTTTAACCCAATCTTGGGTATTATAAGAGCCGTTTCAAGGTTAAAAGTTCTTTATTAAGGTGACGCAGTTGGGAAAGAGTGGATTATTTTGGGTTGGCTTGGTTCTTCTTGTTTTGATGGCGTACAGCTTCAGCAGTAAGGGCAAAGAGGGAGAGACCCCAGTTTCATATACAGAGTTCCTGCAATCGGTGGAGAACGGCGATGTGCGAGCTGTTAGTATTGAGGGCCAAGCCGTCATAGGAGAATATAAAACCAAGAGTGGGGCTCTTGGAAGGTTCCGAACGACAGCTCCGCAAGATGACTCAATGATTCCGCTGTTGAGGAAGCACTCTGTTGATATAGCGGTGCAGGATCCTGGCAATCAGTCTTCATACATGTTGTTCCTCTTGAACGCCCTGCCGATCCTTCTCTTTCTAGGCATCTGGTTCGTCTTCTGGCGACAGGTCCAGATGGGGGCAGGCAAGGGAATGAGCTTTGGTAAGTCACGCGCCAAGCTGCTTACAGAGTCACAACAGAAGGTGACCTTCGCTGATGTCGCCGGAATCGATGAGGCTCGCTCAGAGCTTGAGGAGATCATCGAGTTTCTTAAGGATCCAAAGAAGTTTACCCGACTAGGTGGCCGCATCCCTAAGGGAGTTCTACTGATCGGTTCTCCTGGTACCGGAAAGACCCTGCTGGCTAAGGCGATTGCGGGCGAAGCTGGTGTTCCTTTCTTCAGTATCTCTGGCTCTGATTTTGTCGAGATGTTTGTCGGTGTTGGAGCATCGCGTGTGCGCGACCTGTTTATTCAGGGAAAGAAGAACGCTCCGTGCATAATCTTCATCGACGAGATCGACGCGGTGGGACGCCATCGCGGAGCTGGAATGGGTGGAGGTCACGATGAGCGTGAGCAGACATTAAATCAGCTCCTCGTGGAGATGGATGGTTTCGAGAGCAACGAAGGGGTGATCCTGATCGCCGCGACCAACCGACCTGATGTGCTAGACCCAGCGCTACTCCGTCCAGGACGCTTTGACCGTCGAGTAGTTGTTCCAAGACCTGATTTGAATGGTCGCTTGGGTATCTTGAAGGTGCATACAAAGAAGGTTCCAGTGGCGCCTGATGTTGACCTTAACGTGGTGGCGCGAGGTACCCCTGGATTCTCGGGCGCTGATTTAGAGATATTAGTTAACGAGGCGGCTCTATACGCCGCGAGGAAGAACAAGTCAGTCGTTGAGCGTTCCGACTTCGAGTACGCTAAAGACAAGGTGATGATGGGTGCTGAGCGCCGATCGATGTTGCTCTCTGAGAAAGAGAAGTTAACGACAGCTTATCATGAGTCAGGCCACGCGTTGGTAGCCAAGAAGCTCTCTAATGCCGACCCTGTGCATAAACTAACGATCGTCCCGCGAGGAATGGCGTTAGGGTTGATGCAGCAGCTCCCAGAGGCGGATAAGCACACTTACTCTAAGTCTTATTGGATGGACCAATTAGCTGTTTTCTTCGGTGGCAGAGTAGCCGAGGAGTTGGTCTTCAACGAGATGAATACGGGTGCCAGCTCAGATATCCAGAGGGCTACTGAGATCGCCCGTAGGATGGTGTGTGAGTGGGGAATGAGCTTAGCTCTTGGCCCGATTCATTACGACACCAAGGAGGAGCACGTTTTCCTTGGGCGTGATATCGGCAAGCCGCGTGAGCACTCAGAAGCGATCCAGATGGAGATCGACCAAGAGGTTAAGAGGATCCTGAGCAGTCAGTACGACATCGCGAAAAAGATCGTTTCTGAGAATCTGGACATACTTCACAACTTAGCTAAGGCTGTTATGGAGCGAGAGACTCTGGACGCTGACGATATCGATAGAATTCTGAGAGGAGAGACTCTTACCCCTGGTCCCAAGGGAGGCCCAGCAGGTGGGGAGAATACCGGCGGCAGCGTCTCGGTGGCAGCCTAATGAATGGACCTCGCAACCCTTAAAAAACTAGCTCCATCTGTCGCCTTGGTATTAGACCTAGCGATCGTTTGGTATCTGGTTTATCGAGGATTGCTTCTAATTCGGGGTACACGTGCGATGCCTATGTTAATAGGTTTGGCGTGTATCGGAGTAGTCTACTTCGTCGCGCAACCTCTTGGATTAGTCACCGTAGCCTGGATCCTTGATAACTTTCTTAGCTCTCTAATTCTGGTAATCGTAGTGATATTCCAGGACGAGATACGTCGCACACTAACTAAGGTGGGAGCACATCCGCTGCTCTTTAAGGGGGGGCGGAATGAGGTTCCGTCAGAGTACGAGGAGATATCCGCGACGGTAGGTAAATTAGCGAAAGCCCGCCTAGGGAGCATCATAGTCATAGAGGGTGACGTTGGGTTAGATGAGTTTCTGGAAGAAGGCGTGGTTCTAGACGCGAAGTTTAGCCGTAAGTTGCTTTACGGCATCTTTGTTAAAGAGTCTCCCCTGCACGACGGTGCGGTTGTAATTGAGGGAAATAAGATTAAGGCCGCGGGAGTCGTTCTTCCGCTCAGTTCAAATCCCGATATAGACCCAAGCTTCGGAACTAGGCATAGAGCGGCGCTCGGGATCACAGAAAGGTCCGACGCTCTGGTAATCGTAGTCTCAGAGGAGAGTGGAGCGATCACCGTATTCGTCGATGGTAAGCAGTATCGCAATTTAGATGCGGCGGCGTTGCCAGGTTATCTAAAGCGCCACGCGAGCGGTGGTGATGAGACCAGAGAACTCGCTGGCAAGGTAGGTGTGGTGTGAAGTTTGTCAGAGATATCCCACTTAAGTTTGCGTCTCTCTTTATAGCGCTGGTGCTGGCGTACGGTGTGCATAGCGCGCGTAACTCAAGTGTGGTCAGTTTGTTTGTGCCGCTTGAGGTTAAGAATACTCCCGAGGATAGAGTCGTCGTTAAGCCTGTAAAAAGAGGGGCTCAGGTGACATTACGGGGACCTTCGTTTTTAGTCGGGTCCCTGGCTTCCGCGCCTCCTCCTTTGAGGGTTAAGCTGCCAGATGGAACTGAGGAGCGCGCGTCTGTATCGTTACGAGCGGCGGATCTCTCTCTTCCTCCGTCGATTGAGGTCTTGAGTATTGAGCCGTCTCAATTAGAGTTTGTGCTTGAGCCGATCGAGCTGCAAGAGCTGCAGGTGGCGGTTCCAAGAGTGGGGCAGTTGTCTAAGGAATTGGTGCTTGAAGGGATTGAGGTAGCGCCTAGGATAGTTTCAGTGAAGGGGCCGAGGTCGGAGCTAAAGGGGCTCAAGGTGATTGAAACTGAGCCGGTAGATCTCTCGGCCCTAAATAGTTCAAAGGAATTAACACTTAACTTAAGGACGGTGGGCGGCTCTGTTGTTTCTGGAGTCAAGAGCGTTGTTGTAAGGGTGGCGATAGGAGAGCAGCCCACAGAGCGCGTATTTTTGCAGGTACCGGTCGAGGTTAGGGCTGTTAGTGGTATCGCTGGGGTGAGGATTTATCCGCCAGTAGTATCGTTAACAGTTTCTGGGTCGCCAACGGTGTTGTCTAATCTTAAATCAGAGGAGCTGGCTCCTTTTGTTAGAGTAGGCACAATATTGAGTCCAATAGCGGAGGCTAAACGTGAGGTGCAGATCCAGTTGCCTCTCGGTCTAAGAGCTACGCGGATAGATCCTCCGGTAGTGAATCTGCAATCTATGGGCTCGAATAGTTTTTCTGGTAATAAATTTTCAGTTAAGAAGAGGTAGCGGAGGAAGCTATGACACAAGCAAGAAGATATTTCGGAACAGATGGAATTCGCGGAGTGGCTGGTACCCCACCTCTTGATCCGGAGACCCTGGTGCGCCTCGGCAAGGCTGTCGCTAGCATCTTCATGCGTGATAACGGCCATAAGCGCGTGCGGATATTAATCGGGAAGGATACCAGGCTGTCAGGCTACATGATTGAAAGTTCTTTGGCCGCCGGGATAACCGCGATGGGGGCGGATCTTATGCTTTGTGGCCCGCTTCCCACACCTGGAGTGGCGTATCTGACCAAGAGTATGCGCGCTGACGCCGGAATCGTTATATCGGCCTCTCACAACCCGTTTGAGGATAACGGAATTAAGATATTCGGCGCGGATGGCTACAAGCTGCCGGATGAACTCGAAGAGCAGGTGGAGGCTCTACTAGAGCCAGCGGCTCTCGAGGGTAAGGCCGCGGACGCCGGTCATATCGGTAAAGCTTATCGAATAGACGATGCTGTGGGGAGATACACAGTTTTTTTAAAGGAGAACTTCCCTCGTGAACTCTCGTTAAATGGGGTCAAGATTGGGCTCGATTGCGCTAACGGCGCGGCCTACGTGGTGGCGCCGCAGACCTTAACGGAATTAGGGGCTGAGGTGGTATCGCGAGGAGTCAGCCCTAGTGGACGAAATATTAACGATGGCTTCGGGAGCCTCTATCCTGATGTTGTGGGGAAGTTGGTAGTTGAGCAGAACCTAAATCTAGGTATCGCTCTTGATGGTGATGCCGATCGCTGCATCTTGGTCGATGAGAAGGGAAGGGTACTTGATGGCGACACAGTTCTGGCAATCTGCACGATTGATCTTAAGGAACGTGGGCTCTTACGCGCCAACAAGGTTGTCGCTACAGTCATGTCGAATCTAGGTTTGGATAATCTTCTAAAGCAGAATGGAATTGAGGTTATAAGAACGGCGGTCGGAGACCGCGCTGTTTTAGAAGAGATGGTCCGCCAGGGTGCGCAGGTGGGAGGAGAGCAATCTGGTCACACGATCTTTTCCGATATCTCGACAACTGGAGATGGACTGCTTACCGCGCTTATGGTGATGGCTGTAATGGGACGGAAGGGAAAGACCCTCTCTGAATTAGCGGCGAACCTAGTAGCATTTCCGCAGAAGCTAGTTAATATAAAGGTCTCGCATAAGCCACCCCTTGAATCGATTGAGCCTCTTAAGAAAGCTATCGAACAAAAGGAGAAGGAGTTGGGCGATAGGGGGCGCGTTCTTGTTCGTTATTCAGGCACAGAAAACAAGGCCCGCGTTATGGTTGAGTGTGAGGACGAGGATGCGTGTAAACGCCACGCGCACGACTTAGCGCAGATACTAGAGCGCGAGATAGGGGCGGTTTAGCATTTGGCGATGCTATGACTTTAAAGATCCAAAAAACCCAGTGAGTAGTTACTAAGTTTTTTCGATGACCGAAGATCACGGATCGTTTGGTAGGATTGGTGTCAGTGAGGTTGGTCACGCGCCTTTTCGATTACCATCATCGGCTGAAATGACGGCGCTGGATCACGATACCATCACAAGAGGAACCTCAGCCCGAGAGTTAATGGAGCGCGCGGGAAGCGCTGTTTCAGATAGGTTATTGGCTGTTTACCCAGCGGCAAAAAACGTGGTGATCCTCTGCGGGCCTGGAAATAATGGAGGTGATGGCCTAGTAATCTCCAAGTGTCTACGGGATCGCGGTCTTAATGTTTCGGTAATTGTTACCTCCGCCAGTCGTTATTCGGCGGAATGGCTAGAACAAATTGGTGGTGTCAGCGGATTCCGCCTGTTTGGCGGGGGTAGCTCCTTTTTGCCGAGTGATGGCGCGGAGATGTCACCGATAACGCCACCAGAGATCAATGATCTTTTAAAGGGGGCGGACCTGGTGGTGGATGCGCTCCTTGGAACTGGCCAGAGCGATGCGCCGCGCGGAGCAATAAGCGACTTAGTTCGTCTATTAGCTTCTTGTCGAGCGGAGCTAAGTAAACTCGCGGTAGTTTCCGTTGATCTGCCCACCGGAATAGACGCCGATACTGGAGGTGTATTCGATCCCCATGTCGTCGCGGACCTTACGATCGCGATCCAATTAATAAAACGTGGATGTTTGCAATTTCCTGCCCGCGCCGTCTGCGGAGAGATCGAGAGTGTTGATATCGGCATCTCTGGAGGAGCGCATGTGGAGTATTCGCTTATCGCGCGATCAAATCTTCCGCGGCTGGCGCGCAGAGCGGCCGATACTCATAAAGGAGCGCTTGGAAGGGTTTTAGTGATCGGTGGCTCCCTGGCTATGTCTGGAGCACCCATGTTGTCGGCACTAGGAGCGTTGAGGACCGGCGCTGGGATCGTCTCTCGGGTCGTTCGCTCAGGCTGGAGCACGATACCTCCGCTTCCAGAGGCGATGTTCGAGGTGTTGGGAGGTAACGCTAGCTGCTATCAGTTATCAGACCTAAACGAAATTGACCAGATGCTCAAACGCTACGACACCTGCGTCGTCGGTCCAGGTATGGGAACTGACTCAGGGACATTAGATCTATTTCTAGCGATTTTGGATCGTTTGAAATCCAGTAACGCTCGGCTTATCCTCGATGCCGACGCGTTAAATCTCTTAGCCGCGTCGGGCGCGTCTTTAGCCGGGTTAGCCTCCATTATCACACCGCATCCAGGAGAGGCCGCACGGTTGTTGGGAATTAGTTCCGCGCTGGTTCAGAAGGATCGGTTCACCGCGGCTCGTGATCTCGCGCGTAAACTAGGAGCTGTAACGGTTCTCAAGGGTGCGGGGACCCTGATACACGACGGGGTTTGCGGCTCTCTTGTGGCGGAGGGCACCCCATATCTGGCGACACCAGGTAGTGGAGACGTGTTATCCGGAATTATAGCCGGTTGCGTCGCCAGGTGCGCCTCGCTCCGGGACGCGGCGGTGCTTGGTGTTTGGCTGCACGCTAAAGCAGGAAGTGAAGCCGCCAAGCGAAGACGGGGACCGATCTTGGCCTCGGAGATCGCCGAGCATTTAGGGGGGGTTGTTGGGGGGATTGAGGGCGACTTCCGGGTGTCTATGCTTCCTTAATAGCGTAATTTAAATTAGCCTGAAGCCTTAAAGGAACAGGAAAAATGACTATCGAACACCCAAAAGAAAATACTGATTTGTCTAAAGGCACACAGTTATCCGATCGGATCAAACAGGTTTGGAATCAATATTTGACGGATCGTGCTGGCGCACTTGAATCAGCCGTTGATCTGATAAAGAAAAATTTCCAAGACGCTACAGCAACCGATCATATTCGAGAACTCCATACGATAGCGGCATGGAGCTGTTATCACCTAAAGAGATACGCTGAGTGTTTGGACCACTGCAATCTCTCCCGATCCCATCCACGAGCTCTAGAGTGCGAGCTGAGCCTCAGGAGTTATGTTTCCAACTATCGCGATGATGAACGACTTGCGGTGCTAAGCCAGGCAATAGGAGATACTCCCGCAGCCGCTAACGCGTTTCTTATTCGGGCAATTTCTATGGAGAAAGTGCCATACAGTCAGTTAACCGAGATAGTTGAACGTTTCCTTATAACCAGGCGGTCTGAGGTGGATCAAACGTCGATCCTTGGGCATATCCTAAACAACGCAGCAAAGGTGCTGATATATAATTCAAGCGGAGTTAATAGAGATGGGGAGCTTAGTCAGGCGGAGAGATGGATGAGCCAAGCGATAGATCAGTATCGAAGAGTCGGAGCCGCTCCAGATCACTTAGCTGCCGCGTATTTTCATTTAAGTAAAACTACAAATGATAAAATTCTTAAGACCAGCTTCCTAGAGAAATCTCTCCGGTCTTGGAAGCTATTTAACGAAGGAAAAGATCCGGATAGCTCAGGTTTTCAAAAACAAAAGCAAGTGGAGGAGGAGCTGGATAAGAACTGCGGCTCCCAATTATGATCAAATTACCTTTGGCATCTAGCCTCTTATGCGGCTATACTCTGACAGCTATTTATACTAAGTTTTCAATATGACTCTATCCGCGCTTATCAAATATGGCTGCAAGCCATACATCTGCACATCACGACACATCAGCCACGTATTTGATATGCGGCCGTTTGATGTTCCGTTAACCCAACATTACGACGGCTCTGACGAGACGCAGTTTCATCTGGCCTATATGCGTTCTAATTCGATCGCCTTCGACGCTGATCTCGGCATGCCGCGCTGGGTATATATCGACTTTGTATTGTTGCAAACAGCGGTAGTTGGTTTTACCTTGCCCAAGCGTTTGATGCCGCCGGAGTTAATAGCTAAATTCGCGGCTGATTTGGAGCTGGATCTTTCAAAGTTAGATGACCTACCGATCTCTGGGCAGACGGCGGGGTTAGCGTCGGATGGCAAAACCTGGACCGGTGTTTCCCTATTTAGTTTATCAAAGCATCTGCCGGAGCTTAAGAGTCTAGGGATAGCGACACACACGCGCGCCTTGGCGCTTAAAGCATATAAGGCTAGGACGTTTGTTGGCATAACTCAGTACGATAATCCAGCAGTAGCGATCCACGGAAAAACCACCAAGGGATTGTTTATTAAGCAGCCGATGGTCTGGATTCACCCGCGCACGCACATGACTTTTATCTATGAGCAGGAGATCGATTTCACCCTCGACGGATTGGCCGGTCAGGAGCCTCTTGAATATTCTTTCCTGTTAAGAGCTGACGACCTGGCTGCCAAGGAGCGGATCGCGGAGGGATTGGCGAAAGGTAGAAGATATCAGATCGTCTCGCCCTTCCGAATAGTAGATGGATCTCAAGTGTTTTTGCCGATTCGCGAGATCTGATCTTTTGTGATACGATTACCCAGCCGAATTTACTGAGTGAAAGAGGGGGCGTATGGCTAAAAAGATCGGAGTAGTGGCGTTTTCTGGCGGATTAGATACATCTTTTCTAGTTCCGTTTTCGCGTGAGCGTTACAAGCTCGATTCAGTTATAACCTGCACCGTGAATACTGGTGGTTTCTCTAGCGCGGACCAGGAGGCGATCGCCAATAGATCTAAGGAGGTGGGAGCTGATAAGCACTTCTTCGTTGACGCGCAGAGTGACTTTTACGATTCGGTGATTAAATATCTGATCTTTGGAAATGTTACTCGAGATGGTTATCCCCTCTCCGTAGGCAGTGAGAGGATAGTTCAGGCCCGCAAGGTGCTCGATGTTTGCCTAGATCAAGGTGCTCAGATGTTTCTGCACGGTTCGACTGGCGCGGGTAACGATCAGTATCGTTTTGATGTGGCTCTTCATGTCCTGGGCCAAGGAAAGATAGAGGTGGTCGCGCCGATCCGTGAGTTCGCTTTTTCGCGTGAATACTCAACCAATTATCTCTTAGAGCGTGGGATATCTGTACCTCAGAAGAACTCAAGCTACTCTTACAATGTTGGTTTATGGGGGGTCTCTATCGGTGGAAAGGAGACCCATGTCTCAACAGGGCTGATTCCCGAAGACGCGTGGTATAGCAAGCCAGATCGTTCTAAGGAGCGTGGAGAGATTGAGATCACTTTTAAGCAGGGAGAGCCAGTTAAGGTAAGTGGTGAATTCGGGGAGGCTCACGGCCCCGTTGAGTGCATTAAGGCTATTGTTAAGTTCGGAAATACATTTGCGGTAGGTCGAAAATATCACGTTGGCACTTCGATACCTGGCAAGAAGGGGCGTTTGGCCTATGAGGCGCCGGCCGCCGAGATCATCTATGAGGCTCACAGAACTTTGGAGAAGCTGGTGCTTTCTCAGGCGCAGATTCACACTAAGCAATTTATCGCTAATGAGGTAGGTAAGGCGATCCATGAAGCGCGCGCATTTGATCCTAATTTAGAGGATCTTTACGCCTATTTGAGGAGCTCTCAGCGTCAGGTTGATGGAACTTGTCGGGTCATCACGCGCCAGGGATACATCGAAAGTGTTACCGCTGATTCTCCAAATAATCTGCTTGCTATTAAGGGCTCGTTGTATGGTGAGGTCTCAAACATCTACTCGCCGCAGCAGGCGGAAGGGGCAACTAGATTGCACGCGATAGAGCAGATGTTCTGCCACCAGCTAGCTCAAAAGAAATAGAGAGATTTGCTTTATGTCGAACGTACAAGATCGTGTAGTTGAATTAACTCAAGAGTTGGTCCGTAGATCAAACCCAGCGGGCTATGACACAGGTGGTCAGAAGCTTCTGGCTGAGCGACTCGCTAAGTTAGGATTTAAAACCGAGACAGTAAAACTAGATCACTGCGAGAATCTGATAGCTTTGAGAGGTGAAGGGAGCGATTATTTCGCTTTTGTTGGTCACACCGATGTAGTCGCGCCAGGGGATGGTTGGAGTGTTGACCCTTTTGAAGGGGTGGTTAGAGATGGCCGCCTTTACGGAAGGGGTGTGGCTGATATGAAGGGATCAGTTGCCGCGTGGATGGTAGCTCTAGAGGATTTTCTTCTCGCGAACCCAAATACTAAACTTCCTTTGGCGTTACTAATAGCTGGAGATGAAGAGGTAGAATCTTTGGGTATGCCAGCTATGCTTGCTAGGCTTGTCTCTAGCGGTAAGAAAGTTAAGCTCTGTTTGGTTGGAGAACCAACGGCGACAGAGAGCTTAGGCGACTGCATAAAGGCTGGTAGGCGCGGATCCTTAAGCGCGAAGGTAACAGTGAAAGGATTGCAGGGACATGTCGCTTATCCACATTTAGCAAAAAATCCCAATCATGCGCTATCGCGAATAATATCGCGTTTAACGAGCGTTAATCTGGATGACGGCTTGCCGCCGCTGGCCCTAGCAGACGGTGATTGTGGTTGGCCAAAGTCGTCGCTTCAGGTCGCGTCGATCAGCTCCGGTGTCGGTGGAGGAACAAACGTGATTCCAGGAGAAGCTGAGTTCCGTTTTAATATAAGATATCGAGTGCCTTTAACGCGCGACAAGTTGATCTCGTTACTTTCTCCGATGATGCAAGATGAAGAGTGTCAGGTGTCTGTAGCGTGGAACGCAGGCAGCAACCCTTACGACTCGGATGCTGGAAGGCTAAGGACCGCGGTAATCGAATCTTTGAGAAAAAGAGGATTCTCTCCATCTGTCACTCGAGATGGTGGTACGTCGGACGGAAGATTCGTCGCTGAGCACGGCGCTGAGGTTCTTGAGTTAGGGCCGTGCAATCAAACTATTCATAAAGTTGATGAGCATCTGACAGTAGGTGAGCTGGAGCAGCTTGCGCTTGTATATCGTGATGTTTTGGAGAGTGTCGCGAAAAACGAGATTTAGCCACAAAGAAATTAAGTCACATTTTTCAAGCAAGCTTCCATAACCCTATTGGGATGAACTGATTTATGGAGGTGGTCTTGATACGCAGAGTTCTGTTTTTATTCACTTTATTAGCTATCTCGTCGGCCAATAGTAACCTGGTGTGCCAGACCTTGCCCGGTATGCCACCTGGGCTTGGACCACTTCCAGTTAATAAAGGCTACCAGACCCCGGTGGAACAGCAGGGTCAGGTGATCGCCAAGGTAACCCAGGCTGCTCTTAATCAGGCGTTAGTTAATGCCCGTAAAACTATGGGGGTCAGGAGGCCGAGCGTAGCAGCAATCAGAAGCGAGCTAGCCAAGCTTTTTGGGTTGCGCACCAGCGCCTCAATTACCAATACAACGATTCTTCTCAAAGGGATCTCAGCGGATACACCGCGGATGCGATTAGCCCTAAGCAAGGGGCTAGCCGAAAAGTTTGAACCTAACTTCAAGATGCGTGCATTTCAGGCCGCTCCTAACGACACATTCTACCGCTTCGGGCTAATGTGGGGATTATCAAATACCGGACAAAATGGAGGGGTTGATAACGTTGATATTGATGCTCCGGAAGCTTGGGGTATTACAGAGGGCAATCCCGATGTAGTTGTGGCAGTGGCGGATACGGGGGTTTCGCAGGTACATCTCGATCTCAAGTCTCGTCTCTGGGAGAATCCTCGAGAGATTCCTAATAACAAGCTAGACGACGACAAGAACGGCTACATTGACGATGTGCGCGGCTGGGATTTTATCGGTAACGACAATATCCCATCAGACCAAAATCTTCACGGAACACATGTAGCTGGCACGATAGCCGCCGAAAAAAACAACTCTCGAGGTGTAGTGGGCGTAGCGCCTGGAGTAAAGGTGGTTTCTTTGCGTGTTCTAAACGCCAAAGGAGAAGGTGATTCTGCTGGTGTCATGCGAGCAATCCAGTATGCGATATCTCTACGTAAGGCCGGAGTTAATCTTCGAGTTATAAACCTCTCTTTAGGAGGTGGAGAGAGTTCTGATTCGTTTAAAGAGGTGCTACAGGAGGCTAACAAAGTGGGAATCTTGGTAGTCGCCGCGGCTGGAAATGAAACCAACGACAACGACGCCAAACCGACTTATCCGGCTAGCTATGACGTTCCAAATATAATCTCTGTAGCGGCTGTTGACAGCAAGGGAGCATTGGCGAGCTTCTCGAACTTTGGCGCCAAGAGCGTCGACGTGGCGGCCCCTGGAGTATTTATCTGGAGCACTTTCCCTTATGGCTTTTACTTTTTTCTCGATGGAACCTCTATGGCGGCGCCTCACGTAAGTGGAGTCGCGGCGCTTATTTACTCAAAAAATTCAGGGTTATCTCCGGAGCAGGTAGTAAATATCCTACGAAGCTCGGTGAAGCGTATCTCTGGATTGGAGGGTAAGATGGTGGCGCCAGGTATTGTAAGTGCCTCGAAAGCACTTCAATTTTAGCCTGTCCCACTGGAATTTAGCTGGCTAAATCAGCTATTCTCTTGGGGTGCGCACGCAGGTTCTTAAATCGGAGCGAGATACGGAGAGGTTCGCTGAAAAGCTAGCCAAAGCTTTCGCTGGCGGATACTCGGTCGGATTACGCGGCGATTTAGGCGCTGGAAAGACGACACTGGTTCGGTATCTAGTGGAGGCTCTTGGCGGCTTGAGTACGCAGGTGGCCTCGCCTTCATTCGCGTTGCAGTATGAATATACAGTACGTGAAGACCTTAGAGTTGAGCACTGGGACATCTATAGGTTGAAGGAGTTGCCGGATGAGTTAATCGAGCCGGTAGACTCAAGAACTTTACGATTAATTGAGTGGCCTGATAGGGCCCCTGGATTGATTGATGAGTTGGATCTGTTAATTGAGATTGTTCTTCTGGAAGATGGAACAAGAGAAGTCCGATTGTTCGGTGGATTAAGTGAAGAGATAGGAAGGAGTCTAGGTGAGCGCTTTTGAGCAGATAGTAGTGATGAAGTTCGGCGGCACATCGGTCGGTGATGTGGCGCGAATAAAAAACGTCGCTGATATCGTTAAAACTTATAAACAAGAGAACCCGGGTGTGGGAGTAGTGGTTGTTCTCTCCGCAATGGCGGGGGAGACAAACCGACTAGTCGCGCTTGCCAAGAGCTGCGTAGAGAGGCCCGCTCCGCGTGAGATGGACGTTCTTTTGGCGAGCGGAGAGCAGGTTACGGTGGCGTTATTGGCGATGCGCTTGCAGGAGCTAGGTTTTGTATCAAAGAGCTTGCTAGCGCCGCAGGCACGTATAAGCACCGATACGCGACACACTAACGCGCATATAGAAGAGATCGATTGCAACGTGATGCGCGAGGTATTAAGGCGAGATGGTATCCCAGTAGTCGCCGGATTCCAGGGAATAACCGACTCAGGAGATCTCACGACGCTAGGACGTGGTGGGTCTGACATTACAGCGGTCGCGATCGCGGCCGCCCTGAAGGCCAAGACATGTTTCATATATACTGATGTGCCGGGAGTGTTCTCGACGGATCCGCGGATCTGTCCAGAGGCGAAGTTGCTACCAAGAGTGTCTCACGAGGAGATGCTAGAGATGGCTAGCCTCGGAGCGAAGGTTCTGCACACCCGTTCAGTTTATTTCGCGATGCGTTACAGCGTTCCCCTGGTTGTATTGTCGACCTTTGCTGGTCGCTTTGAGCCTGGTGTGAACGGAACATGGATAGTTTCTGAGGAGGAATTAATGGAGAAGCCAGTAGTCACGGGAGTTACTCATCGTCTCGATGAGGCGCAGATCACGATTCAGAAGATGCCGAGCGACATTCAAGCGATGTCTCGGCTTTTTGATGTTCTAGCGGAGCGCGATGTCTATATCGATATGATCTCTCAAGAGAGCGTTGATAACGGGCGTCTAAATGTGAGCTTAACTGTGCCGGACGAGCAGAGCGCTATGGCGGTCGAAACTATTCGTCAGATCGTCTCAGAGCTTAGCGCCACGGATGTATCCGTAGAGCGTGATATCGCCAAGGTGTCGGTGGTCGGGATTGGTATGCGCTATCACACAGGAGTCGCAGCGAGAGTTTTTAGGCGCTTGGCGTCTGAGGGAATCGACGTGCAGATGGTTAATACTTCAGAGATTAAGATGTCGGTTCTGGTAGCTCGCAAAAATTGTGAGGCGGCTGTTAGAGCTTTGCACGCTGAATTCGCCGAGGAGACCGCTGAGGCAGCCGTTAACGCCGGATAGTAGACTGATCCTAAGGAGACCAGACAAAAGCGCCTACGCGCATTTTGCGGCTCTTTGCTAACTACTCTTACCGCGGGTGTTCTCTTGTCGAATTACCCGTTTCTTTAGTGAATCAAAGAGCTCAAAAAAATTCTCCGGAAGCTCCGATTCGCCAGAAGACATATGGTGTCGAGCCGCGTCCCCTATGCGATCTAACATCTGCTGGGTAAGTTTAAGAGCCGTGTCGGGCCAGCTAACAAGCTGAGATAGATTTAACCTGGAAGGGAGGTCCCCGATCTTAGGAGGTTGAATCTGCATGCTACATAGAAAACGTACAAGAGGCAGTCCCCGATCGATGTCTTCGTCGTTAAATAGTAATCGCAAATGAGAGTCCGCCAGATCTAGTTGCTCCCGAAGAGATTGCATCTGCCCCAAGAGCTGGCTTTCTTTAAGGCTCGGGAAGTTCTTGGATAGCCGCTCCAAATCGCCCAGATCTCGCGCGAAGACCCGTGTCTGCCGGTGAAACTTCTCAAATAGCTCAAGTGTCTCCACCTCTTCAGGTGTAGCCCGTTTTCCAGACGCGACGGCAATGACTTTAGAGAAGATCCATCTGGCCATTACAAAGGCCGCGTACATCGCGACTAGAGCGCAGAAAGCCAAACTTGCTTTAAATGCAGGAGATGCAGCTAGTGAATGAGAGTTCATTTGGTTTCTACCCTTCGGAGCCTCCACGCTCGCGTAGCGCGAGTCGTTTAATTGATGCCATCTGCCGTCTATAAAGCGTGGCTTTGACCGCCGGCATCCCCATATAGTCTCCGGGCTCAACTATATCAGAGGTAACCCCCGCATGGCCCCCGACTCGCACTCCGGAGGCGATGGTGACGTGATCCGCGACACCTGTTCCGCCCCCGAGAACCACTCCATCTCCCAAGGTGGCGCTTCCCGCTATACCAACTTGAGCGCAGATTAAGCAGTGAGAGCCGACAACTACATTGTGTCCGATCTGTACCTGGTTATCGATCTTCGTGCCTGCGCCGATCATTGTCGAGCCTACAGCGGCGCGGTCGATATTGGTGTTTGCTCCGATCTCGACGCGATCACCGATTGTCACGGTTCCCACCTGCGGAACTTTTCTGATTCCCATACTCGGATCCGGGAGATATCCGAAACCATCAGCCCCGATAACTGAGTTGTTGTGAATTACACATTCGTTGCCGATAACAGATCCCTCGCGCACAACTACGCCACTGAAGAGCTCGCAGTTTTGACCTATGGAGACATCTCTGCAGATCGTCACGGAGTTGTGTAGCACAACTCCGTCCCCAATCCGGGCGCCCGGACCAACAACGCAAAACGGGCCAATCGCCACATTCGAGCCTATAGTAGCTGTTGAATCAATCAGCGCTGATGAGTGTATCTCCCGCCTGATCGGCTCAGACTCATAGAATCGGTCTATTAAGTCTATAAAGGCCCTTTGTGCGCTAGGTACTACCACGAGCGAGCATTTAAGGGATCGTATCGCCTCCGGCTCAGGAAGTAGCGCTGATTCGACCAACACAACCATCTCAGGTAGCTTGATAAGCGAGCGCCAAGCGGCAGATGGGGATCGTCCACGAATGAAAGTAACTAGCCCTGGTTCAGCTCGATTTAGTGGGCATAAACCCATTACCGTTAAATCAGGATTACCATGGAGAGAAGCATTGAGGGACTCCGCGATCTGCTTCGCGGAGAGTGATGTTTTAATCGGTTTCATGGCAATACTTTACGATGAACCAAAAAAAACGGCACCTATCTGTTTCCAGATAGGTGCCCCAGTGTCGAGCAACCGCTTCTCTAACAGTAGGCAAATGGGGAAGCTAAGTACATGGGGAGGGATTTTTTGCCTGCTATCTGATGATGCCGCTGCCCTATCTTTAAGCCTACTCCTGTAGGGGCGAGCGCGTCAATAAAACACCGTATGCGAAAAGCCCGCAAATCGCGATCTTTCGGCGATTTTGGGCGGAAATAAGGGTATCTTCCCCTAGCATGGCTAGGGGATCCTTCTAAGTCATTTCGTAACTGCAGCCCGATAGGCGAGTTTAGCTATAAGAATGCTGATCAGATACAGCCCTAGCAGGGGTACCGCCATTAACAGCTGAGAGAAGACATCCGGCGGGGTAATTATAGCTGAAAGGATGAAGATAATGACTATTGCTTGGCGATACCAGCGGATTAGAAAGAGGTGATCAATAATTCCCAATCGGGCAAGTGCAAGTGTAATCAAAGGAAGTTCAAATACAGCGCCAAACCCGAGAAGCATCATCAAGGTCATTGAAACATGATCTCCTATTCTGATCGTTGGAGTCACATTTATCGAAGTGAATTCATCCCTAAAAAACGAGAGAGTTATCGGGAGCACAGTAGTGTAGCAGAAAGCCGCTCCTCCAATAAAAAGAATTGAACTAGCCAGAACAAAAGGGATCACCCAGCGCCTCTCAGTCGCGTATAGCCCTGGAGCTATGAACGCCCAGATCTGGTAAAACAGGAACGGCGATGTGACTAAGCAACCGCAAAAGAGAGCCACCTTTACTTTTAATATCCACGCTTCAGCGGGTGATGTTCCAATTAAAGGAGCTCCGCTAAAACCATCTGAGTATGGGCGACACAGGAGCTGGAATATCTCCCCTGAATACGAATAGCACCCGAGAGCGCCAATAACGATCGCTATAAGGCTTATAAAAATGCGCTTTCTAAGCTCTCTGAGGTGCTCCATTAATCCCATCTTGTAGGAGTGCGGGTCGTCGATGTGAGAGTTATTCATTTAATCTTCGCGTTGTCCGGCGCCGGGTCACTTTGGGTGATGGGTTGTGAGCTATCTGACTGAGACTCAGTGTTCGCGGCCCCAGAAGTCCCTCGCGACCCATCAGGGGGCGCTAGGACCTGAGCTTTCAGGGTTCTTAGGGCTTTCCCAGCAGCGTCGTATTCGCCCTTAAACTCCGCTGCAGGTGGATATACCGCGTTGTACCATTCGCGTCTTACCGAGTTAGTAACTTTTCGCAGGTCTCCCGTTAGCTTGCCGAATTGACGGGCTATCTGCGGAAGTTGCTCGGGTCCGAATAGCAGGAGAGCTACGACGCACACCACCAATATCTCGGCGAAATTAACGTTCACATTAGCCCCCTCGTAGAAGCACAAGATGTTGATACGCCATGAGTCCAGGCAAAGCGCGCGCTGCCCAGTGACGACACGGTATTAGCCCACCATACAGCCTGTTGTTCGTGGCCCATCGCGGTAGCGCCAATTCAAAAGGCTCGATACTGGCCGAGATCTCCTTTATATGGGTTTTCTCGAGGCTAGAGCAAAGTTTGATGAGGCTTCTACGTGAGAAGAACTGCAGGTGGGTGCCGTCCATTATTCCAACAGACCGATACTCAAAGCTGCCCCAGAAGAATAAGGGTATCCGTACACTCCAATGCGCCACGTTCGGTACTGATATAAGGATTGATCCGCCTGGAGCTAGAAGATCGCGTAAGTTAGCGAGAAACACCGCTGGCTTCGCCAAGTGTTCAAGAACATCTAGGATTATAATCCAATCAAATTGCTCATTCTTAACCGGTGTAATGTCTGTGAGCACCCTGTCGTAGTGTTCGGCTAAAATTTCGTGAGCGCGTAGATCGATCTCTATAGCCACTAGCTCTTTAGGTGCCTCAGCTTTGATAGCTCGGCCGATTCCTCCCCCTCCAGCTCCAACATCGAGGATACGCTTCCCGGTTACCTGCCCCTTGAGGTGATTTAGCGCCCACCAATGACTAGAGCCCCTAAGGGGCTTAAAGTTGTACCTCTCATGCACCGGAGAGTTAAGATCTTTTGACAGAATATCCAGCATGAACCTAAGTTTACGAGATTGTGGTTTTTCTTGGAGGGATCTTACTTAGTAATCGGACTGTTAACAATCGTTGACCTAAAAACAGCAGTTGCGGCTCTGGAAACGGCGCATCTGCTCAAAATCACTTCGGCCGTTGAGCATCTGCACCATTTCCATCCGCCTTAACTACCGTTTTTAGGTTGAAAAATAGTCCCCTGTACTGGAAAGGGACCTATGTATCGGCTAGGATAGCCAGGCCCAAAACCCCTGAATTCCGGTAACCCTAATTATGTACAATCCCCGCTTGCACTTTCACTTCATCGGCATAGGTGGCTCCGGCATGTCAGGACTAGCCGAGATCCTGCTCTCTTCAGGGTTCCAGGTTTCTGGGTCGGATATCAAGAAGAGTGATATCTGTTCAAGGCTAGAGCAGCTGGGGGCTAATATATCGATCGGTCATTCCGCCGCTAATGTGCCAGCCACGGCGTCGCTTGTTGTTTACTCGTCGGCGGTAACGATGGCTAATCCCGAAGTTAAGGAGGCCAAACGGAGAAAGCTTCCGGTGGTACGGCGTGCAGAGGTCTTAGCGGAGCTAATGCGCTTGAAGTTTGGAGTAGGGGTAGCCGGCTCGCACGGCAAGACCACAACTACTAGCATGACCGCCACTATTCTTGATGCAGGCAAGCTAGACCCCACTGTTGTTATCGGTGGGCAGGTAAAAAGCTTGGGAACAGGAGGGCGACTCGGTCAAGGAGAGTACCTAGTTGCAGAGACCGACGAGAGCGACCGCAGCTTTCTTCTTCTAAAACCCACGGTCGCAATCGTCACCAACATTGATGATGAGCACATGAACGCCTACCGCTCTAGGCGCGATCTTGAGGACTCGTTTCGCAGATTCATCGATTCCGTACCTTTTTATGGATTGGCGATCCTCTGTATTGATGACCCCGTCCTAAAACAGATCGCCACACAAACAACCAGGCGTGTTTTAACCTACGGATTCTCGCAGGAAGCGGAGCTATTCGCGTTTGATATAGTTCCTGGAAGGTCGGGAATGGAATTCTCGGTGGTTTATCGTGGAGCTCATTTAGGGCGATTCTCATTGCCGATGTTTGGTCGTCACCTGGTTCAGAATTGTTTGGGAGCGATCGCCGCTGGGCTTGAGTTCGGTTTATCGGTTGATGTGATCCGCGACGCTTTAGCTAAATTCGGCGGAGTTAAGCGTCGACTAGAGGTAGTTGGCAGCGCAAAGGGCATCACCGTAATGAATGATTATGGCCATCATCCAACGGAGATCAAAGCGACCCTGAAAGCGGTCAGGGAGTGTTTCGGGGCTACCGTGAAGAGGATAGTCGTGGTGTTCCAACCACACAGATACACTCGCACGCAGCTCTGCTGGGACCAGCTACGTCAAGCTTTCGGTGATGCCGACCACTTGATCATGAGTGAGATCTATCCAGCGAGTGAGGAGCCTATAGTTGGCGTTTCAGGAGAGGCGTTGCTGAATGAAACCCTTCATCCGAGCAAAGAGTTCTGTTTAACTCTCGACGCCGTGCCGGAGTTAATAAAGAACACGGCGCAAGAGGGCGATCTCGTGTTGTGCTTGGGAGCGGGGCCAGTAGGGGCTCTACCCGGTGAGCTACTCTCTGTTTTGCAAGGTGGAACTGACGCGGAGCGTACAGCAACGAATGCCCAGGAGCTAAAGGTGATCGCGGGTGGGCGCTGATAACTTTAGCGCGGTGGCCGGTGAGCCTGGCGCGTTTAATCCAGATCTATTGCCGCGCGTGTCCGAGATAGTATCAGGCCGGGTACGAGAGTCTGTTCCCGCGTCAACACTCACTACTATCGCCATCGGTGGGCCTTTGAGGGCCTTAATAACCGTAGAGAGCGTAGAAGAGCTAGCCGCGGTTCGCGCTTTATTGACCAGTGAAAACCAGAGCTCAAACGTCCTGGGATTTGGAAGTAATTTGCTCGTATCTGACCGAGGAGTTGATAGCTGGATAATAAAATTGGGCGGCTCATTCAAGGTGATTGAGAGTATTGGCCCAGGGCTTTTAAGACTGTCAGCCTCAGCGTCTCTAATGACGGTATCGAGAAAAGTTTCAGACGATGGGTTGTCAGGGCTAGAGTTCGCCGCCGGCATCCCGGCTTCAATCGGTGGGGCGGTTTATATGAACGCCGGCGCTCACGGTAGCGAGATCTGCGAACGTATCGTGTCAGTAAGTGGGGTGCTTTCAGATGGTCAGATCGCCGAGTGGTCGCGTAACGAGCTACCTTGGCGCTACCGTTTCTCTGGATTGCCGAGTGGGGCTGCGGTTACATCAGTAGTGTTGAAGCTAGTGTCAGGTGATCGCGAGAGTATTTCGCGGAGCTGTGCGGAGAATTTGGCGCATCGAAAGAGGACCCAGCCGCTCGCTCTTCCATCTGCCGGGTCGGTTTTTAAAAACCCGAGCCTAGAGGCTCCAGCAGGGCGCCTGCTAGAGGCGGCTGGCCTTAAAGGAAGTATTGTCGGTGGCGCGCGAGTCTCCGAGCTCCACGCCAACTGGATAGTTAATCCAGCAAAGAACGCCAGCGCGAAGGATGTCAGGGATCTCATGTCTCATTGCATCTCCAGGGTTGAAGCTACTTCAGGGATTACTCTCCAACCAGAAGTTCGACAGTGGGGGGAGTTCTAGCGTTTGTGCACTTTCTATCTCGGCTTATCTCTAAATCAGAGTTATACTGAACGTCATGATGCGGACGGTCGTAACAATCTTAACCACAATAGGAGTCGGAGCGCTTCTCGCTCTTGATAACCCGAAAGGCTTTAGCGACCTCGTCAAATCATCCGAGGATAGAATAGTTCGCGCCTGGAACCAGAAAGAGGTACGCATAGATGGTCTGGAGGTTCTAAATCGCTCTGAGGTAGAGAAATTACTTCCGTTAGAGCGCTCTGTTCCGTGGTGGCATTTAAATGGAACCGAGATTCAGTCAAAGCTATCTCAGAACGCGTGGATCGACCAAGCTAAACTCACATCCTGCCCTGACAGTTGGACGGATAAATGGGGGTGTTTTCTTGTTTCAATACAGGAGCGTAAGCCAACTTTCGTGGCGACCTTTGATAATACCTCTTGGGTGATTGATCGCGAAGGATCTTTCCTAGTCCCGTTAAATGAACTCAAGGCACGTAAGTTTTCAGGATCGTTGGTTGCTGTTAGGGGGGTGTCCGCGGATGGCAAATCTCCAGATCTCGTGAGGGCGCAGCTTTCGGTTGCCGCGAAGCTCCGCGAAACGTTAGAGCAGAGGATCTCAAAGCAGATAGTTGGCTTAGAGTTTCTAGGTCACGGGGATTTCGCTGTTGCCTTTCAAGGGGTGCCTTTCCCTGTTGTTTTCGCGGCGGGTCAAGATGCGAAGGTCTCGCTCGATGAGCAAGGAGATCGCTGCGCGGCCTTACTTAATCAGCTCGCGCCCAGATTGTCCGAAGTAGAGAGCGTCGACCTAGCCTTTGATCGGGTAGGAGTGGTTCGGTTCAAGAAGTAGCTCTCGCTGGCGCTTATAAACCATTGCTCAAGATGCGGATCACCTCTTGCGACTCGCCCAAACTGTGTTTAATGTAGTTAAAGTAACTGCTTCTAGTTATAACTGTTGTTGTTTTAGCGCGAGTATTTCATGCCAAATCCGTCGTCCATTATCGCTGGCCTTGATATCGGAACCTCATCCATAAAGATCGTAATTGGTGAGCGAAAAACTGATGGTTCAGTCGACATTATTGGAGTCGGCTCCAGTCCCTCTCGGGGACTCCGTAAGGGGGTTGTCGTTAACATCGAAGGTACGGTGAGCGCGATAGGACGTGCCGTAGCGCAGGCGGAGACGATGGCTGGATGCGAGGTCAGCTCAGTCTTGGCGACCATTTCCGGGAGTCATCTCAGATCTCAGAATAGCCACGGAATAGTAGCGGTAAAAGGGCAAGAGGTCTCGTCTCTCGATATTGAGCGTGTGATAGATGCGGCTAAAGCGGTGGCATTGCCGATGGACCGTGAGATCTTGCACGTAGTGCCGCAGGAATTCGTTATTGATGAGCAAGATGGTGTCAGAGATCCGATCGGTATATCAGGGGTGCGACTTGAGGCGCGTGTGCATATCATTACAGGGGCGATAGCCAGCGCGCAGAACATCGTCAAGTGCGCGAACAGATGTGGTTTGGCAGTACAGGATATAGTGGCGGCGCCTTTAGCAGCGAGCCGCGCTGTGTTGTCCCAGGAAGAGCAAGAGCTCGGAGTCTTGCTTCTCGATATCGGGGGTGGCACCTGCAGCATCTCAGTATTTCATGCGGGAGCGATCAAATTTACATCCGTGTTAGCAGTGGGCGGAAACCACATCACAAACGATATAGCTGCTGGCCTTAGAACGCCTCTGATGGCGGCGGAGAGAATCAAGTGTGAATATGGAACAGCTGTAACAGCAGGTGTTAGTAAGGCAGATATCATTGAAGTTCCTTCGGTTGGTGGGAGACCCCCAAGAGTCCTCTCTAAGATGTTGCTGGCTGAGATTATCGAGCCACGAGCCTCAGAGCTGTTCGCGTTGATTCAGCGCGAGATTATCAAAGCTGGATGTGAGGATATGTTGACCAGTGGAGTGGTCATAACAGGAGGGAGCGCCAACTTGCCGGGTATTTCACAGGTGGCTGAGCACGTTTTCAATCTTCCAGTGAGGGTCGGGAATCCAACAGCCGTAGGTGGCTTGTTAGATTTAGTCAAGGGACCTGAGTATGCCGGCGCTGTGGGGCTAGTTTTACACGGGGCTTCTCAGGGAACCCTCGCCCGCAGGGGTGCTCATGCTGCCAGGGGTAGGGTAGGAAACGCTGTCAGGCGAGTCGCCGGATGGTTTAGTGAACATTTTTAGTAACTATCCAGCTTTTAGCTGGCAAAGCATGGCACTTTCGCTTCTTTAAGGTTAGTATAAGTAACTTGAAGTTAGGCCTGGTGTTTGCCGGGGAAACGCTGGCTGAACTTAGGACCCAAGCGGAGCCTTCTTTTTGCCTTAATGTAAAGAAACACCTTTTGTCTCTCTTTACTTTTATGGTCAAAGGTTAATAATGGGCGGCCGGTGGGGTATGGCACAGGCCTCTGTGTGGGAGAGCCGATATAACAAGCAAAGCTGGATAATTTCTTAGTACAGTGGTGCTTTTTGTTCGGATTTTTTAAACGTGAGTGCTAAAGTGTCGGACGGTCAACAACTCGAATTTGATTTTCACAGAAGTGCGGAGGAACGGGTCATGGATGAAGTAAAAAACAAAGCCATTCAATCAGGAAACGCAAAGATCAAGGTCTTTGGAATCGGTGGTGGCGGACTAAACGCCGTCAACAACATGATCCGAAGTGGTCTAACAGGTGTAGAGTTCTATGCAGCTAACACAGATGCGCAGGCTTTGGCTTCATGTTTGCCGACCAATAAGATCCGCTTGGGCGACGATATTACCAAGGGATTAGGAGCTGGAGCTGACCCAGAGGTGGGACGTGCCGCCGCTCGTGAGAGCGCTGAGCAGATCCGCAAAGCTCTTGAGGGCGCCGACATGGTTTTCATCACCGCGGGAATGGGTGGTGGAACTGGAACTTATGGAGCTTCAGTTGTTGCTGAAGTAGCAAAGAGCATCGGGTGCCTCACCGTTGGAGTTGTTACCAAGCCGTTCATGTTCGAGGGCAAGCGCCGTATGCGCAATGCCGATCAGGGAATCGAAGAGCTCCGCAAGCACGCAGATACACTCATCACCATCCCGAACCAGAGGCTTTTGTCGATCGCTGGTCGCAATACCTCGCTCCTAGATACCTTCCGTAAGGCTGATGACGTTCTATATCAAGCAGTTAAGGGTATCAGTGACTTAATTATCTGCGAAGGCTTGGTAAACGTAGACTTTGCTGACGTTCGCGCTGTTATGTCCGAGATGGGCATGGCGATGATGGGAACAGGCGAGGCGAGTGGAGACAACCGTGCTGTTGAAGCGGCAGAGAAAGCTATCTCCAGTCCGCTGCTTGAGGATATCTCGATACATGGCGCCCGCGGTGTGTTGATCAATGTAACAGCATCACCGGATGTTACCCTTCAAGAGGTTAACGAGGCAGCTGAGCTTATTCACACAGAGGCTCACGAAGATGCCAACATCATTTGGGGTATGGTGATAGACGAGAACCTGACTGACAGAGTCAGAGTAACCGTTATCGCTACAGGATTCGGCGACCAGATCGGTTCTTCGACTACTGTTACCCCAGGAGCCGCAGCTAAGGTTCCTGCTTCAGTGGTAAGCTCGGCCAACCTGGATGCCCCTTCTTTTGGGCGCAAGACAATAACCACGCCGGCGCAGAACAGCTCAGAGGTTATTAAGCTAAAGAGATTCTCAGTTCTGACAGCGGGAGGAGAGGAGGAGGATAAGTATGAGATTCCTACCTTCCTTCGTAAGCAGGCTGAGCAATAAGGCTTAGAGAGACTGGGCAAAACATCGCAGATGCGATGTTTTGTAAGAAAAGGCGTGATAAGCGTCGTAAAAGAGGCAAAAATTAGCTTAGGCTAGTCTTTGCCTCGCTCACTTAGGGAACTTTCCCTCATTGCAGATCCGCACCTCGCGGACGTGCGCCGCGTCTTCAGCAAACACAGTTAGTTGTTGGAGCGTGGCCCCTTTGTTTAGGTAGTTGGCGTCATCAATAGAAGCGGGATCTATAAACAGGATCTCTGTTTCGAAGTGGTAAGACGAAACTCTTCTCAGTCTGTCTAGTAGCCCCAGTTGCAACTTGTCATCGAGCTCAGTTAAAAGCTTCTCCCACAGTTCTGGGCAGTTTCCGCGCGCTTTCCTTTCGCTCATAGGCTCACCTCTCTATTCCTCTCACCAGTCACATACGAACCCTGATTCTCTGGAACTACTATTAAGATGCTCTAAGTTGGCAACACGGATCACACCGCACGACATATTGTCGATCCTTAAGGCGACGTTTATCTGATGGAAAACACATTTGAACGAAGTAAGTGGCATAGAGGCCCTAAAAGCTACACTCATCCGGCTCAGCACCGGCGAAACGCCGCCCTCTCCCTAATTATAAGGGTTCCCACCTCCCTGCGGGAAGGAGGAATTTTTGAATCATGACGGAATATGCTTGTAACGACTTGATATGTATCAGCTATTGAGATGTGGAAAAAACAAAAACGCGCCGTGTATTCCTACACAAGGCGCGTTTCCAAATCTCCTAACCGAACCCTGCCGAATGACGGGCAGGACGAGGGGATTACACAGCCTCAGCGGCCGCAAACTCTCTGATGTGATCTTCAGCCTGACGCCCGATGGCTACACGGAGGCTGTCAATATCTAGATCAAGAGCTTCACAAATGAAGCGGAAAGAAAGAGGAGCGTCTGTCGGCTCATCTTCCATCAACCACGAGCGAGCTCCTTCCCGAATATCACCATCTCCGCTGATAAAATCATGAATGGCTCTCTGAAGAACCGCGGCGAGTAAGCGTAACTCAGGAATTACACCACCAGGAGGAGGAACATCTGAATTCGACCAAGATCCCATAATTTTATAGTCTCAAAAAAGTTTCGAACGTAGGACTACCGAAGCCTAAATCAAGCTTCCGCCTGGCGCGGCATTTCGAAGAGCGAGCTCTTCCGGTCCGCCACCTCCAAGCGAGCGCCTCAGTAGGCACCTACAGTCGGTGTGTAAAAGTTTCAGATGGCGCACGCCACCCGACCTCAGTCGCTTATATCCGAAACCTACTCTCCGTCCTCTTCTCTATAGCCACGCTCGCATACACACCTACATTCACTCTTCCCCTCCTAAGTTACCTATCAGGAGAAGCGTGCCCAGTAAGGCGTGTGTAGCGGGTTCAATCGAATCGGTACGGTTTGTCTGAGGCAGCTACTTAGCTACCTCAAAAAGGTTAAAGCTTTAGCAAACCGAGGACGGCAGAATATCTCTCCAAGGATCCGCTGGTCAAGAAAAATCGTACAGTCCAGAAAAAAAGTTTGGGTGTCTCAGCGTAATGTGAGGACGTGCGTGGTATAACCAACCCCCTGAGGTTATCTCAAGAGCTTCAAGCTTACCCCCCAAAACTAGCTTTTTTGCCCAATTTAGGGGGCTTTTCAGAGAGAAGCTGTTGGTTTGAGATCCTTTAGGATAAAATCAGCGCCGTTGCGGCCTCAAGTAAAAGTATCTAAGATATTGTTTTTGTTTAACATACTTAAACTTGAGAGTTGCCGATAGGTTTAAAGGGAAATTATGGTGCAAGAACAGGTCGGTCATCGTTATAAACCAGGGATACCTGCAAGAGCGCATTTTCCTTTTTTTACTGAAGGGCCAGGGGGATGTTATCTCGATTCGGCAGCCACAACTCAGAAGCCGGCCCAAGTGATTGACTCAATCAGGCACACACTAATACACGCTAACGCCAATGTTCACCGAGGCGCGTACAGATTGAGTGCTCTCGCTTCCGAGCTTTATGATGAGGCTCGTTCCAAGATAGCGCGTTATATCGGTGCGACTAGCGATCGATCGATAGTATTTGTGAGGGGCGCTACTGAAGGGATCAATCTTGTAGCTTACGGCTCTGAGGCACTTTTTAATCGTGGTGATGTAATTCTTCTGACCTTACTTGAGCACCACAGCAATATAGTCCCGTGGCAGCTTCTCGCGAAGCGTCGTGAGTTAAAGATAGAGTTCGTCGATATTAAGGATGATGGCAGTCTTGACGTTGAGGACTTCAAGAAAAAAGTCACCGAGTTAAAACCAAAATTAGTCGCAGTGACCCAGCTCGCGAACTCCTTAGGCACAGTAACTCCGATCGGTGAGCTAGTTTCTTTTGCCCAAAGAAATGGCGCGAAAGTTTTGGTTGATGGAGCGCAAGGGGCGGTGCATTTAGGGGTAGATGTAGAGGCGCTTGGTTGTGACTATTATGTTTTCTCTGGACATAAGATATATGGACCTACCGGGATAGGTGTTCTTTACGCTAAACCTGAGAGGTTAGAGGAGATGCGGCCGTTCCAGGGTGGTGGAGATATGATCTCCTACGTAAGTGTTGAGGGCTCAGGATGGGCCGAGATTCCTCAGAGGTTTGAGGCCGGTACTCCAGCGTTTCCGGAGGCTATAGCTCTTGGAGCGGCGATTGACTTCGTCAGCGCCTTTGATCGCGAGGAAGTTAAGCGTCACGAGCATAATCTTTTAGAAGAGGCCATATCGCTGCTTAAAGATGAGCCCGGAGTGACTCTTTACGGCCCCTCGACAACTGGTGGCGAGCAGGCGGCTGTAGTGTCGTTTTCGATTGATCTTGTGCATCCACACGATTTCGCGACTATAGCTGATACTCATAATGTGCAAATTAGAGCCGGTAATCACTGCGCGATGCCCACCTTAAGAAGGCTGGGAGTTCAAGCGACTGCGCGGATTAGCTTTGGTCTTTATTCAGCCTCTGAAGATCTGATAGCCGTCCGAGACGCAATCAGGCAGGCACGCGCTATGTTTAAGTAAGAGCTCTGCGCCTCGTAATAAGTATTACGACGAGATTATACGCGCCGTGGCAGATGGCGACGGCGGTTAGAGAGTCGGAGTAAAAATGTACTAGCCACAGATACGCTCCCATCGCGGTATATAGTGGTATCATCGCGCCATATTTTTTAAAACTGCCGATAAAGTGCGTTGCCGCGAATATTAAACTGCTAACAACGAAAGCGAATTCGATCCCACCGAGGCGCGCGCAGAGCGAATTGAGAGCGCCCCGAAAAAACATCTCTTCGCAAACTCCAGAGAGGATCGCCACAATGATCGCCGCGGTTGGGGTGATGTGACGACAGAGTGGGATAATTATCTCCTGAGAAAACCGGTAAAAGATAGACCCGTGGTTAGTCTCGCTATAGCGCCAAAGGATGTTGTTCACAATGAGGGGAGGAATTATTAGAGCGAAGCCGACTAAGACAGCCCACCACGATGAATTCCAAATGAGGGGAATATCGGCGAATAGTGAGATCGCCAGAGACAGTATGAGCAAGATTCCTTCTGAGATGAAAGCCGCGAGTAAGATCCGCATCTACGGTGCTCCTTCACGTATGGATTGGGCATTCAGATCCGCTCCGAAGCCGAGACAGCTAGTTAGTTTACGCGCGGCTTGATCGGCAGCCTCCTCAAGAGCATGGATTAGATCTGATTCGAAGGCGAATTTAGATAACTCCGAGTGGGTACCACTCTCAAGGCAGCTACTAACCAAGCCAGATTGATTAAACATTGATCCTTCTAATGTTACAGAAGCGGAAGGCCTTCTAATAAAAAGTAGATCATAGCCGTTGATTTTCGCGTCGCTGATATTAACGATCAGCCTCGGTCCATTGATCGGCGATTTATCGTGAGTGGTTAATCCGTACCCTGCGCTGCCGGCGTGAAACCGCAATCTTGAGGTGACGATCGCTTCAAGGTCCTCAGTAAAGACACGAGATGTAGGAATAATCCCCAAAAGAAATTGAAAGCCCCGACTGACATCGGGTGATGGGTTGATAACATTGAGAGGCAGCGAGTGCTCGGCTGAAGAAACCAGGCTATCCAAGCCTGGGGTGCTTTCGTATGTGTTTAGGTGAGTTGTGAAGCAACCAAAGAGCGAGAGCGGTAGGATTAGAAGAAGTGTTTTTCGGAACATTCGGTCACGAGCTCATCAAAATTAGTGGTAATATTCTGATCCGTTAGCTTATTTAGCGACATAATAACCGCGACGATACTACGAATCCGGTGAGTCATTACGACATGTCTTCGCACCTGAGAGTACCCTGATGGGAGGTTCTAGGATAGGACCCAACTTTGGGTTAGACTGTAGCTGTACCGCGTGGCTTAATAGATGGCAGACAAAAAGAAACGACTCACCAAAGAGCTTAACCTCGGGTTGACCGAAATCTTGTCGGCTGCTCAGGGTTCTGACCCCGGTGGCGTCACTACATCTCAGGGGCCTACGACTACAGAGACCTCAATAGTTACCTTCGAGGATGATTTAGAGCGACTCAGTCCTGAGCTCTCTGGTTTAGCAGAGAGGAAGCAGTGGGGAATCTTAGTAAGTCGCGCTGAGACGGCTATTACCAGTGAAGAGGATATAGAGGCGCGCCTCTGGTGGGTACGTGGTCACTTGGGGGCGTTTACCTTGCCTGTGTCGTTGCTCGCTGCTCCGTTTGAAACCGTCTGCAGACAGCTAACCGACGATGTTCGCGTGGATACATTTAGGCAGTTGTTGAAGGAGATCGGCGAGATAATGCTGGAGCGGCTGCGTGGAGTTGGGGATCGGCGACAGGAATACGCGGTACGTTTGGCGTTGTATCAGTTAGGTGTAATGGAGCCAGATGAAAAATCCAAGAACAGCTATGGAAAGATTCCCCCTAAGGTAGTGCAATTTGATGAGGCACCGGCTGCTACGGTACATGAGGAGGCGCCCCCATCAAAGCCTACCGAGGAGAAGAAGCGATATCGATGGATTACTCTGACATCGGCTCTTCTTCTTGTTTTTTTTGGGACCGGATTCTTTATTACGCGAGCGTATCTCGCGAAGCCTAATCTTTTGATTGCGGATGAGGATCTTCTTGGGGCGGATCAGGTGGCTGTCACACAACAACCACCGGTATTAGCTAGACATGTATCGAGTAATTTAGGAGCGATCTATTACTCGATTGGTGAGGATCGGAAAGGAACTGATGAGCCGCGAGTTTCTGGGATCGCCCAGACTGACGGAGGGCTTGAAAAGGCGGGTACAAGCGGGGCGGTGGTTCCAGATCAGCCGGCGAGACCACCAGCGCCCGATATTTCACGAGCAAAAGAGAAGATCCGAACCGATGGTCCGATTGAGGGACCGGAGTTCGCTCGTGGAGTTGAACCGAAATTAGTTCCAGAAGCTCGTCTTCCTGAGGTTTCACTGCCTGATTTATCGAGCTCCGTCCCGGCCAGTTCGTATCCAGACGGCAGTCTGAACATCGGTGGGGAGGTGAAGTCGACGATAGTTGAGACCGATGTATATCAGTCCCCTGATTTCAGCGCGCGCGTTATCGCCCGACTCGCCGCGGGGGATAAAGTTAGTGTCGAGGGAAGTGTAGGCCAGTGGTTGCGGATCAGATCTCGGAGGGGCAGAGCGGGATTTGTTTTAGCTCAAGATGTTGGTGAGCTCGAGGATTTTCGTCGCTAGTCTTCCTGAAAAGCAAAAGGCCGCCAAGTCTCAACGACTTGACGGCCTTTTAAACGGTGATTAAATCAACGGAGTCTTAGTCTTCCATCGCGGAAGAAGCGCTCTCACTCATTGAATCACTCGAACTAACCTCGATCTGCATCGAGCTAGTCATCTCATTAGAATCAGATGACGCGGTGCGCACTACCTTCGCGGCCTGTAGACCCTTTGGTCCCTCCTTGAGTTCGTACTCAACGGTCTCTCCATCCTTTAAGGTTTTGAAACCATCGGTAGCGATAACCGAGTAGTGAACAAATACATCACGACCGCTTGAGTGAGCGATGAAACCAAAACCTTTGGCGTCATTGAACCACTTAACCGTTCCCTTTAGTGTGTTTGATTGCGAATCAGACATAACAACTGGCTCCCGTATAAAAAACCACGGTAGGGTGACCCTACCATATTCAAATCAGGTTACAAGCACGGTTTTTATTTGCCGGTCTATAACCATGCATTTGAGATTCTGAAACCACGACAGAGGATCCAACTTTTTTAAACGGCTGTTTGGTATCTAGGTCTTTGTGGGTAGGTGTGTCATTAGACGAGGTTTTCGTTCTTTTGAAAGAAGGCCTCGAGGCGGGGAGAACACGCTGATTTAACTCATTTATATTCGACTGATTAAGCGGCATAGCTTCTCCGCGCGGTCTCTGAGAGGGTGTGCAAACGTGCAGGCGCGCTGTTTCAGCGCGGTCTCTGAGAGAGCGCTGGAGGTGGACCGCGCGGTCTCTGAGATGGGGAGAGATGCGCAAGGTGAATTGCTAAGTGCCCGTTATTGTTGGTACTCTAGAGCAGCCCGCTGACCAGAATTCAGAGCACCTGAAAAATTAAACAGCGGTTTGTTGAGGTGTATGGATATAGCGCGAGACCTGCTAGAGAGTTTGCCTGAACCACATTTAATTGTGGCGCTGGACGGTATTTGTCTTGAGGCCAATTCGAGCTTCGCTAAATTGATTGGCCGCCCCTTAATTGAAATAAACGGTTATAGCTGCGCCGACTTCTGGCCATCTGTTGAAGAATTTTTAAATTCTAGTAGCGAGCACGCGGTAGAGCTTATCGATAGTAGTGGTCGCTCTATAACAGCGCGAGTCTCGTGCTTTGTCCGCGATGTGGTGGTCGTTAAAGTGCTAGCGAGCGCGGCGCACGGAGAATCCCTGCAGCTTCATCACAAGCAACGTCTTGAGACCCTTGGAATCTTAGCCGGAGGAGTGGCGCACGATTTTAATAATGTGCTCACCGGTATTCTCGGTCACCTAGCGTATCTGAAACATGTGCTCCCGGATCCATTTAATAAGTCAGAGTCGCTTATTGCGATTGAAGAGGGCGCGCTGAAGGCATCCGGACTAACTCAACAGATCTTGAATTTCTCCAAGCTAGACGCGAGCGAAGAGCTTAGAAATGTCGATGTGGATCAGGTATTGGCGCGGATCTCTGTCCTCCTTAAGAGCGCCATTCCATCTGATATTACCCTCACATCCCAGAGGAGTTCTCAGGGATTTACAGTTCTTGGCTCCGAGGTCCATCTCTCGCAGATCCTAATTAACCTAATAATTAACGCGCGCGACGCTATCTCGGGGAAGGGAGATATCGAGGTGCGCTTAATCTCGCCGATTTCTGAAGAGGAGGCGCGCGATATATTTGGGGATGAGCCAGCATCAAGTGCTTACGGAGCGATCGAAGTGTGTGATTCTGGAAGTGGAATGAGTGATGAGGTAAAGCAGAGATTGTTTGAACCTTACTTCACCACAAAGAACGAGGCTGGAACGGGGCTAGGGCTCTCTACTGTAAACGCGATCGTCACTAAACTAGGCGGCGCCATTCAGGTGTTTTCCGCGGTTGGAGAAGGAACTCTGTTTAGGATCGTGCTACCTCTCGCAGCAAATACTACATCCTATGTTGGAGCGACAGGTAGTGAGCTTGCGGTTACTAGGGGTACAGGTGAGCGCATTCTGATAATAGATGACGAGGACGCCGTAAGAAACGTCCTGGGCTTAAGTCTTTCACATTTAGGATATCAGGTAGACACAGCTTCCTCAGGGCTTGAGGGGCTTGAGCTTTTTAAAGAAGCCCCGAACAGATACAGCCTCGTGATCCTCGACCTACTTATGCCCGGCCTCTCAGGGGAGGAGACCTTTAATCGCCTACGGGCTATAGATCCAAAACTCCCAGTTTTAATCGTCAGTGGATTTAGCTCAGAGCACGTTGTTACGCGTGTGCTAGAGGATGGCGCCCGTGATTTCATTCAGAAGCCTTTTTCGATAGAAGTTTTGTCGGAGAAAGTAAGGGGGTGTTTAGGTGATTAAGTCGTACGCGGTTAGATCGATTCAGATAAATCCAGGTCTTGTTCTGTCGCCGATGAGTGGCGTCACTACACGGCCTTTTAGAAGGCTAATAAAAGAGCTTAATCCAGGCGCAGTTGGTTTGGTCGTCAGTGAGTTTGTCTCTGTTGAGGGAATGACGCGTGGATCAAGACGCACCCTTGAGATGATGAAGTTCTCTGAGGAGGAGCGTCCGTACTGCGTTCAGATATTCGGCTACGATGTAGACCGCATGCGTGATGCGGCGTTAATGGTTCAAGATATCGGCGCGGATATGGTAGATATAAATTGTGGTTGTCCCGCGCCAAAAGTTGTCAAACGTGGCGGTGGGTGCGAATTGATGCGTCAACCAGATCACTTGCAAAAGATAATTAAAGAGGTCCGTAAAGCAGTAACTATGCCGCTTACTCTTAAGATTAGAGCGGGATGGGATGACGGATCTCGAAATGCCCTTGATGTAGCGAAGATGGCAGAGTCCGAAGGGATCGAAGCTTTAGCTATCCATGGCCGAACCCGTGCTCAGTTGTACCGTGGAAGCGCCGATTGGGATATCGTTGAGAAGGTCGCTGACGCGTTATCGATCCCAGTTTTAGGGAGTGGAGATGTAGTCGATCGAGCGAGCGCCGAAGAGCGTCTAAGGGGCAAGATAGCTGGCTTGTTTATCGGCCGCGCTAGTATGTGGAACCCGTTAGTTTTCTCAGAGATAGTTTCGGGATCGGCGAATACATTCAGAAACGACCACGGTCTGATGTTAAAGACCCTTTTCAGGTATATCGATCTCTTAAGGGAGGATTTCCACGAGAGCTCATGCGCGGGAAAACTTAAGCAGTTAGCCTCTCAGATGTGCCGCGGAGCCCCGTGGCGTAAGACCCTGCTTACCTTAAATACATTATCTGAGCAGATCGACCTTCTAAAGTCTGTTCAGGATGGCGCTTTCATCCAACCTGGCAGAGTATATGAAGATGATATGCTTAATCTGGAGATAAACTGTCAGTGATAAAGGTAACCTCTATAAGTCGTTCGTTCGGTGACAAGGAGGTTCTATCTGACGTCAGCTTCTCGCTTAAGCCGGCATCAATCAATGGACTTATCGGACCAAGTGGCGGCGGAAAGAGTATCCTTTTTAAAATCATCGCTAATACCTGCAGAGCCGATCGAGGATCGGTAACTTTCCCGCAGGGTACTTCGCACCTGGATGTCGGGCTGATGTTTCAAGAGGGGGCTCTTTTTGATTCGCTTTCGGTCTACGATAATATCGCTTTCCCACTTGTAGGAGGTAAGGTTCCGACAACTGGATTGCCACGTGAGCTGCGTCAGGAGGTGTGTGACAAAGTTAGTGAGATCCTCGCTCGAGTTGGATTATCGCGCGCGGCGTACAAGATGCCAGGTCAGCTTAGTGGTGGAATGCGGCGGCGAGTATCATTAGCTCGAGCCTTGGTCGCACGGCCGAAGATATTGCTCTTAGACGATCCAACGAGCGGACTAGATCCAGTAGTTAGCCGCGTAATAATGGACCTAATCGCCGAGCTGCATAACGATTACAAGCCGACTACCTTCTTGGTGAGTCATGATCTAAGGAGGCTCTTGCCGGTAGTAGAGCGGATCTTAGCTCTTTTCGACGGGACGATAGCTTTCGATGGGACGCTGACGGATTTAGCGAACAGCGCCCCGGCTTTTGTGCGAAGTTTTGTTTCCTGTCGTTTCGAGTTGCCAGCACCAGCACCAGTCGCTGCTACAGAGTCTCCAGTTGTTTAAAGAGGACCGTCATTTATGCGAAAATTTAAAGCTATATCGGAGTCCAGAGAGCGTTTTCTCTCTGGTATCGGCGTCCCCGAGAAGGGGGAGTTCCATGTCGACCATTTTCAACGTGAAGCGATCGATAACTTGGTCAACGGGATCGACACTCTGGTAGTAGCCCCAACCGGTTCAGGAAAAACATACATCGCGATTGAAGCGATGAAGAGTTTGCTCGCGCGTAACAAGCGGGCGATCTACACCACCCCACTAAAAGCCCTATCAAATACTAAATTCAGTGAATTCCAGCACATTTTTGGACCCGATCACTCGGTTGGTTTATTAACCGGAGATCGAAAGATTGAGGGAGATTCGGATGTAGTGATCGCCACAACAGAGATCTATCGAAATGAGCTCTACCGCGGTGATGTGCGCTATTCGCTCGTAATCCTCGATGAGGTTCACTATATTGCTGATCCACAACGGGGACCTGTGTGGGAGGAGAGTATTATTCTTACCCCGAGCGAGTCGACCCTGCTTATGTTATCGGCCTCAATCTCAAACGCTGAGGAGATCGCGGCGTGGATTGAGGAGGTTCGTAACAAAGAGTGTCGCATAGTAATCAAACGAGATCGTCCAGTGGAATTAAGGTATGGATTTCTACACCCACAGTTCGGGGTGATCCCGCTTAGTGATGAAAAGGGGCATTTATCCCCAGAGGTATCTCACTTTTACGGTTCAAGTGAGGTTGACATGATGGGGATGCGAGTTGGAGGGAATGGTGATAGGCGTGGTCGCCGAGAAGGAGACCGCTCTAGGGGTTCTTCTGAGGGTGATGGTGGTCGTAGAGGTGGGCGTAGTTTTGGTGGCCGAGGTTCAGCCGGTCGAGGATCTGGAGGTCGAAGCTCTGGTGGCCGTGGACCTCGCGGAAGAGGTGGGAGATAGAGATGATGTATAATGATTTTCCAGCACACATCATCTTGCGCGAGCTAGAGAGCGATAATCTTCTTCCAGCGATCCTTTTTCGCACGGCGCGTAAACAGTGCGACGTGGATGTTGAGAGTTTGGCTCGCAACGATCAGACAGTGCTTAATCAGGAGCAACGTTTAAGGATCGAGGCAGAGGTAAAAAAAGTTATAGATAAGTACGGATTCGATCCCGATTTTATTACCGGCTATCCTCAATACAACGCCTTAATATCAACCGGGGTAGGGGCGCATCACGCTGGGCAGCTATTGATCTGGCGCTTGCTTCTTGAGGAGCTGATGTCGCGGGGAATGTTACGGCTCCTGGTCGCGACTGGGACCGTCGCCGCTGGGGTGGATTTCCCCGCGCGTACGGCAGTTGTGACAGCTCACAGTCGTAGAGGCTCCGAGGGGTTTAGTGTGCTATCGCCAGCGGAGTTTCAGCAGATGGCGGGCCGAGCAGGACGGCGTGGTAAGGACGCCGTTGGAGTGTGTATCATCACACCGAGTCGCTTCTCGGATGCTCGTGTTCTTCTTGAGGTATCGAAGCGGCCACCTGAGCCTTTGAGATCTCAGTATTTCGCCGCGCCATCAACGGTTCTTAATCTGCTTAAGTATCGTAACGTAGATGACCTGCAGTACACAGTAGAGCGTAGCTTGGGATCTTTCCTTGATCGCAACGGAGCGAGTCGTTTGCGACAACAGGCGTTAACAGAGCAAGAGAGTATCGACAGCGACACCTCTCTAAAGGGAGAGAAGCTCAAGAAAGCAGAGAAGAGAGTTCGCAGGATACTCAGAGAGGCCGAGGAGCTAGAGCAGCGCCAAGAGGTCTCATTAGCGGCGTCGTTAGATGGACTGCGGAATCTAGGCTATGTGGAGGGTGGTAGTCTAACAGAGAAGGGTGGTTGGGCGGCCGAGCTTTGCACTAGCTTGGTGCTTGAGCTGGGTGAGGCGATTGCTTCAGGTCTCTTTGATGATTGCGCGTTGTTTGAGTTGGTGGGGCTCGTTGCCAGTATCGCTGGAGACCCACACCGGCCGTACTTTAAATTAAAAGAGAATCCGGTAAAGCCAGACCTGTATAAGGCGATGAAGGATATCGTCAACAGAGTCCATGACCTCTATAAAGGACCAGGGTTGTCCGAAGTTGAGGTTCTGCCCGATGCCGCATTAACTGTGATAACTTGGATGGATTCAGAGACGTGGCCTGAGTTCGCCGGATTGCTGAGACTCTCAGGTGTGGCCGATGGCGACGTGGCGAGGTTAGTAGGCCAGACAGCGGATCACTTGAATCAGCTCACGCGGCTTGAAAAGACTCATCCGGTGTTAGCGCAGTCAGCTAAGGTGGCGCGTAGTAGGCTGCTTAGGCCGCCGTTCTCTGAGACTTTGTTGGTGGTTGATTAGAAGAGGAACGCATGTAATGAAAAAAAACAGTAAGAGCAGTCTCGCAGTAATAGCTGCGGTATTTTCATTATGTGCTCAGGTTATTGCAGAGGATCGTGGGTGTTCAATCACCGCCGCCATGTTTATGCCGCTATCTGGTCCAGCAGCTACCGTCGGTGACGATTTCCGTAAGGCGGCTCTCTTATCTCATGAGAAGCTGCCGCCTCAGGTACGTGACAGAATTAAGTTGGTATTTGAAGACACCCAATTAAACGCCACAGTGGCGGTAAGCGCGCACCGTTCTCTCGCTGCCAGAGATAAACTAGATGCGGTAGTTGTCGCGTTCGGGGAGTCCGCTAACGCGCTAGCTCCGATAGTTAATAAGTCAGGGATACCATTTATCGGGTGCGCTCCGACACGTGACTTTTTTAAGGACAGGCCCTTTGCCTTCAGACACTGGACCGACGCGGAGCATATGTCCCCACTCCTAGTTGATGATCTATTAAGGCAAGGCAAGAAAGAGATAGGACTAGTTTTCTCAGAGCATCCGGCGATGGCCGAGTTCGCGGAGTATTTTAAGCGATATGCGGAGTCTCGGGGGATAAGATTTTTAAGAGAGGAGTCGGTGCTTCCCTCTGATACTGATTTTAGAGGGGTCTCCGCCCGTATCTCATCAAAGAAGCCTGATGCTGTCGTGTACTTCCTTTTGCCACCGCAGCCATCTCAGTTCGCCAAGCAGTATAGAGTGGTTGACTCGCTTACTCCGTTTTTTTCATTTGTGAATACAGAATCGGAGAACGAGGTAGCTGCGGCGCAGGGGGCTCTCGAGGGGATAATCTACGCCGCGCCGCGCTTTATACCGAGCTTTATAGAGGACTTTAGCGCGCGGTATGGAGGCAATTACCCTGAAATATGTTCGGAGCCATTCTACGACATCGTTCAGATGCTTGGCCAGGCAGCGCTGAGTGGCAAGTGTTCGTCAGTCGAGCTGCGTGATTTCTTAGCTGGCCTTAAGTCATTTAATGGAGTCGCTGGGAACTATGAAGTCACAGACGACCGGGATTTCCAACTTAATGTTGAATTGAGAACCGTCAGAAAAGGGAAATTTACTAAGCTTAATTAGCAACAGGGTATCGCAGTGTTTTTGGTAAGCTGTTGGGATAATAAGTAAAATATTTTTACCACAGA
>JBIKWQ010000116.1:0-4882 GCA_044356215.1 Bdellovibrionota bacterium
ACGTGAAACGTCCCCGAATTCATGGTCACACAGAAGCCGAACTAAGATGGTAGAAGTGGCACATCGGGTACGTTTACGAGCAAGTGCACGAGCACGTTCACGTGGGAATGGCCGTGTAAAGCTTATTCAGGGATTGACCACGTTTTCGTGCACGAGCAGGAGCACGACAGACGTTTACGTGCACGGCTGCTACATGTAAAGCCTATCTAGGGATTGACCAAACGTCTAGTTGCACGGCAGCTAAACGTAAAGTCCCTGCAGCCCTAGTACTTTCCCCTAGTCATCCCCCCTTCACATCCCTTACGGCCCAATTACTTACCCAAAAAACACAGCAAAATCCCCCAAAAACAGAAGCATTCACCCTCCTGTGGCTGATCGTTATATATGCGCTCGCCACTCATAAAAATAACCACCATCGCCGCCCTAACAATCATCGCCGCCGCAGCTAATTGTGAGGCTCAGACTAAGCCGTTTCAGGCGCTGATATCGGGTGATGTACAATCGCTCGTAGCTCTAAACAAGAAGCCAGCCAAGGCAGGAGATAGTTTCGATGCCATAAATATCAAGGCCGAAGGTGTGCTTAATATCGGAACAGTTAATTTCGTTTTCGATAAGCGCAAACTCCCGGCGGCTCAGGCTGTTTTTGTTAGTGGTGATAAGTCGCGCAAAGATCTCAATGTGCCGCTTCTTTTAAAAGGTAGCGCCTTCTTAAACAGAAATGGTGGAGATGATAGGCGTGTTTCAGCGGCGTTGTCGTTGATAAAAGGAGAGGTTCGTATACAGTTCTTGGCATCGGATTTTGCTAGAAGTGCGAAGGCCCCCCGCTTGTATTCGATATCTTGGAAAATGAATGAGCAAGCTCCGATCATCGCCAGAGTCGCGACAAAACAGAACGGCCAGCTCTTAAATAAGCTCTGTGATGAGCACAAGCATCAGACAGGAGAGACCCTATCAACGTTAGCTGCGAGCGCTCCAGCCAAAGCTATAACTAGCGCGCGAATTGTGACTCTAAGCACCGATGCTGATCCTGAGTGGTACGCTGTTTATGGGGAACTGAGTAACGCGACGATCGCGTCGATTGTAAACGCCGCGGAGGCTCTCTTTGAAAAGCAGCTTGGGGTTAGGTTCGCGCTGGTTCGCCAACACGTTTATATCGGTACATCACCATACGTTTCCAGTGATGCCAGTGAGCTCCTCAGGTCTTTCGCTAAGAACCTCGAGAATCCAGCCAATTTAGGACTCTCCCCCTTGACCTTCGACGATGATGTAGATGCTAAGCACCTGTTTACCGGCAAAGACCTCACAGGCAACGTTATCGGGCTCTCGTATGTAGGAGCTTTATGTTGGTCATCAAAGGACGCGTACGGACTATCGCAGAACACAACGCAGGACCTAAATATAACAACTTTCTTACATGAGATGGGGCATACCTTCGGCGCGTCACACGACACCGCTGATGTTGGCTCAATTATGTATCCGAATTTAGGAATCAAACGTTACTTCTCAACAACGAGTATAACTCAGATAAGTGGATTTTTGGCGACAAACGGAAAGTGCGTAGCAGAGCAGTTGGTTGGAGCGAATCTCGCCAACGCCACTTTAACCTTGAATCCAAAGAGGTCGAAAGATAAGCGTACTTTGGTTCTAAAGGGTAATCTTCTCTCAAACCTAGCATCGCCTCTTCCAGGTGAGATGATTAAGATAACACTGAATAAAAAGGTTGTCTTCGCGATGACCGACGCCGCCGGAGCGTTCGTTTATAAGGTTCGATTGTCAGGTCTAAAAGTTAAGAAGCTCGCGATATCGGCACAGACCCTTAACAGCGAGACAGCGGTAGCGAAGCCGTTGATGGTCCCTGTGAGAGCTTAAATAGGGGGAGCATGAGGCAACAAATTAAGCTCGCCGTGCCTTAGGTGCTCCAGCTCCTCAAGCACCTGAGCTAACGGGTCTTCAGATGCAGCAAGCGCGCCAAGGTGAACGAGAGTGCTAATAAAAAGGCGCGCCACCTGGCTTCCGCGCTGAAACGCCTTGTCCAGATTAATGGCCAGATCCACCTCAGAGAAAATAACTGTATCCGGTATGCCAACCAATATCGCGGAGTCTCCAAAGTTTTCGGCTTCGGCGAATAGCCGGACCATCTTGAGAAATATCTTACCATCAAGGCTTGGTTGTCTATGAATTGAGCCCCCTCGGTAGCGACTTGGTCTGATCACATTTCCAGCCGCGTCCAGGGCTCCAAGCAGAGAAACGTTTATCTCCGCATGAAACGCGCAGATCTCGTTGATGGTGATATCTCGTGAGCTCAAATAACGTGACATCGAGCGTATAAGCTCAACCCGCGCCCCATGCCGATAGTCGTGTGGCATGAACTCCCTGGCGACTAATTCGTCGAGCGGTCTGTAAAAAGATCCGCGTCTGACTAAATCGAGATCTCGAGGAGCTCGAAAGTCGCGGAGCGCCAGCTTATTGCAGAGCAATTCACGCGCAGTTCCCCCTTTAAAGCCGTAAAATTCAGGCAGCTTCAAATCATCTGAAAGCCGCTTATCGCCTGTAAAATGGGGGATAATCACATGATCGTCGGAGCTAGTTAGAATGGAGCCTCGGTGAATCGATTTAATAAAAGCGACTGCTTCCTCTATGTTTATCTTCGAGTGGCTAAGACCAATTAGACGCGTTGCTATCTCTCTCGCGGCGAGTTGACGCTCAGAGGCGCTGTGTCGCCCAGTTAGAGAGCGGTGCAATATGGAGAGAGTCGGGAGCTTCAAACTGACTCGGTAAAATAAGAGACCAGGACTAATCCCTAAAGTTAATAAACTGCAGCTCCAGGTCTGTGAGCCTAGTGCGCATCTCCGCGATCGCGGTTTGTAGATCGTCGCGACTTTTGCCCGTGACTCGCACCTGGTCGCCCTGAATCTGCGATGTAACTTTAAGCTTTGTGTCTTTGATAAACTTATTAATCTTCTTGCGCTCCTCGTCTGTTAGTCCCTGCTTAACCGTCACCTTTTGGCGCAGCGTGTCTCCGCCCGCCGGTTGAGCGTCCTCAAAGGTGACAGACTTTAAACTAACTGAACGCTTAGAGAGCTTTTGCTTGAGAATCTCAACCAATGCGCCCATGCGTAGTTTGTCTGGGCCGTGCATATTAATAGTGGCCTCCTTCTCGTTTAACTCCACCGTTGCGTTCGCATCTTTGAAATCGTAGCGGGTCTGAATCTCTCTCGCGGTTTGATCGACCGCATTCTTGACCTCTTGCATATTTACCTTCGAGACAACATCAAATGACGGCATTTTATCAGCTCCTTGCGCTATAGTTACTCCGTGCAGCGCTCGTTTTAACACCCCCATCGCTTAGCTTAAAGAGTAATAAACAGCCGTGATTTGACCGAATGCTGTGATGTCAAGAGTCGCCCGGTTGAGTCAGCCGAAAGTGAGTCAATTTGAGCTCGCCAAAAAAACTTCAGATAAAACTATTTTCAGAGTGTTGACATTCCTCGAGTCCTCTGGCTAATATCCGCGACCGCTTCGACGAGGGAATTAAAAAAGACCTCGAAGAAACGCAGCCTTTGAAAAAATATTCAAACGCTTAAAAAAGTTAAGATAATCTCTTGACTCAGAAGCGCGAATATCTGAAACTCGAAGGCCTGCCCCGCAGCACAGTTTGTGAAAAAGGGCAGTAATACAACTAGGTTATGGGTAGAAGCTGTTTAAGTCCTCAAGTCTTACAGCGGCTTGAGGCAGAGAACACAGTTTAGAAATAAACTAAACTCTAAGCTTTGATTGAAATAAAACCGTCTTGTACGGTTAGTTTCAAGATTAAGCTAGTAAGTGCTGGGCTTATAAATTTTCGTAAGCAGGTCGTATGAACCCAAAAGTTCAGCGACGCTGTTATTACGTAGCAGAATTTTCTTTGAAATAGAGAGTTTGATTCTGGCTCAGAATGAACGCTGGCGGCGTGCCTAAGACATGCAAGTCGTACGAGAAAGTAGCAATATGAGTACAGTGGCGCACGGGTGAGTAATAATTGGATAATGCGCCTCCTCGCTGGGGATAACCAGGCGAAAGCTTGGCTAATACCGAATAGTTCGTTTGGAACCTTGGTTCTGATCGATAAAGCCGTAAGGCGCGGGGAGAGTAGTCCAATTCCCATTAGCTAGTTGGTAGGGTAACGGCCTACCAAGGCAACGATGGGTAGCTGGTCTGAGAGGACGATCAGCCACACTGGAACTGGAACACGGTCCAGACTCCTACGGGAGGCAGCAGTTAGGAATCTTGCGCAATGGGGGAAACCCTGACGCAGCAACGCCGCGTGAAGGACGAAGGCCTTCGGGTTGTAAACTTCTTTTAGCAGGAAAGAAACAAATGACGGTACCTGCAGAAAAAGCACCGGCTAACTCTGTGCCAGCAGCCGCGGTAATACAGAGGGTGCAAGCGTTATTCGGATTTACTGGGCATAAAGAGCGCGTAGGCGGTTTAATAAGTCTGATGTGAAATCCCTGGACCCAATCCAGGAAGTGCATCGGATACTGTTAGACTTGAGTACAGGAGGGGAGAGCGGAATTCCAGGTGTAGAGGTGAAATTCGTAGATATCTGGAGGAACAACAGTGGCGAAGGCGGCTCTCTGGACTGTTACTGACGCTGAGGCGCGAAAGCGTGGGGAGCAAACAGGATTAGATACCCTGGTAGTCCACGCCGTAAACGATGGATGCTAGATGTCGGAAGGTCTTACCCTTTCGGTGTCGTCGCTAATGCATTAAGCATCCCGCCTGGGGAGTACGGTCGCAAGATTAAAACTCAAAGAAATTGACGGGGGCCCGCACAAGCGGTGGAGTATGTGGTTTAATTCGATGCAACGCGAAAAACCTTACCTGGGCTTGACATCTGGTG
>JBIKWQ010000076.1:0-16264 GCA_044356215.1 Bdellovibrionota bacterium
TCATTGAGTGGTACTCCTTATTTAAGGTTAGTTTCTGTATTGATAACAAGCTATTAGCCTATTATCGATTACCACTCAATCTCTTAATTTCAACGGGAATTAGGACATCCTCGTTGCTGGCACTATTCCGATTATTTTAGCTTATAGCGCCTATACGACTCATCTCATTCACCTGCAGAGAGAGCGGTCGCCACACTGGCACCACGAAAAAGCCATTAACGAAATTAGCTCCATTCTATGGATTGGTAAGCGATGCTGGCCAACACCGCTAGCATTAAGTGCAATACCACCACTCTCAGATTCTTTTAGATCAGACTTTATAAATACATCTCTATTTATTGACCCACCTAATTAAGCCAGCACGCTCTGGGCAATAAACTTAGCGCTACGCTCACCTGCTATTAAACTTATTATTGCCACCTGTCCATCAATCTCACGCACTACGACTCAAAGACTAGAATTATCCGCACAAAAAAGTGGTGCTACAGCTATTTTACTCCGCTCCCCTAAAGATATGACACTACCGAGCCGTGCTACTACTAGATGGGAAATAGCTCCTACGATCTCATCTAACGACAACCCATCCTGGAAAATCACACTGATGAAGCTACGCGGCGGCTCTTTGCCTGAGCTATCTTGGATTATATGCGTTAATGAAACTAATCCTATTAGCACGTTGCTTAATACTCCAGCTACTACAGATGCTTCCGTCAATATATCTGCAAATAGATCCGTAGCTTGCGGCTAACATGAATCAATTTAATTTAATCAAAAATACACAGCGATATCTAGCTATATACTTTCCTGAGTGGTCAGTTGATGTAACGCGAAGAAAACTAGCGGCCCTCACCCCCCCCTAAACCCGACGGCGATTCTTCTAACTACCAATCAGGCTAATCAAACTATAGTCATACGCGGATGCCGCGCGGCTTTACAAAGCGGGGTTCGCCCTTTAATGTCTCTATCTCTGGCGCAAGCTTTTGTACCAAGCGGTAGTTTCCACGAACCTTTCGATCCCATCAGGGATCTATCTGCTTTGCGCACCCTTGCTATCTGGTGTCACCGATTTGCTCCCTACGTTGGCATTGACCACGAACTACACAAAGCTCAAGTTAACAACGAACTAATAGCCATCTCTCCGCAACACTACGGTATTATGCTCGATCTCACCGGGACAGAGCGCATACACCGCGATGCACTGCTTTTATCTAAAAATATCCACTCTCTTTTTAAGAATAGAGCCAGAGTTGCTATCGCTCCAACTATCGGTGGAGCCTGGGCTCTCTCTCGATTCGCTATGCGATCCCCGGTGATAGCTAAATCTATTTCTGAACTGAAAGAATGCGCCAACAACCTCCCTATTGAAGCGCTCCGAATTGATTCATCAACCTTGGCAAAACTAAGCGACTTGGGAATTTTCACTATCGGCGAACTAATGAAACTTCCGCGCCATAGTCTAGCAGACCGCTTTGGGAAAGGTCTGGTGTTGAGGCTATCGCAATTACTTGGAGCCACTGAGGAACGCCCTTATCTCATTACTCCCCAAGAGCGCTACATTCAAACAAAGATCTTTGAAACTCCACTCTCTCATCGTGGTGCTATTACTATAGTTATTGAGCGTATGTTTATCGCTCTAATAGCCACTCTTAAAGATGCCAATATCGTAGCAAGATTATTTATCTTAGAGAGACACCCTGCTCGCGTGCTATATTCTCGACAGAGATCTCACCTGACTTTACTCGCTCAACTATCGCGGCTCTCTGCTCTGAGGTGTGCCTCGTCATGCCCATACCTACGTCTCCAAAAAAATAACTTGGAGACTCAAACTAGCAACTACAGCGCGGCATGACTACCGCGTCGCTGGATGGACGCTTACCGACAGATTGGCGCCCTCTTGTTGTTAGGTTAAGTTTATGCATGCTGAGTTTCTTCCTAGCCCTGGGCGCTGCAAATCACCAAGCAACTTTTATTGCAGAACATCCGATTACATTACCTATAGCCAACAACATGCACCCGCCTAAGTCGAAGCGGGCGCAGAAGAATTTTTTATGTTTGAAGGATACATATGAACTACTCAATCTCGACCTCGGCTCCGTTCTCGTCCATCAATTGGAATAGCTACGAGAATCGCCCGGTCATCAACGATCGGTCGCGCTTCTGTTCAGAGGCCAAACAGGATAGGCCACAGGCGAAATGTTGCATGGATGGTTACGCAATTGAAGCCGTTCTCGATGAGATTGCCGAATCCCCTGAACGCAATTTTCTTGCCGAATACCCGTGTGTAAATGGAGTTGAACTAAGCGATCTAGCCGATCGAGCTGGTGTCGTTGACGATTCGGGAAAAAGTTCCCCAGAAACTCCGCTAGTGCCGCAGTCATGTGACCAAAAGACCATTCAAGCACTCCAGCGTTTGATTGATGTATTACCCGTTAAATTAGGGGACCTATCAGTGGCACTGCCCGAACTGTGTAAAGCTGCCATGGGGCTGATTACAAATTTCAAGAAGTGACGCTAGGAGGCGAGCACGGTACCCCGCATCGGATACGCTCCCTTCACGTCAAAAACCGGGCGCTTGCCACTACCATCCCATGGAAGGCCGTACCCTTCTTTAATGAGATATAGGGCAAGCGACTCCCCTCCTTCAAGCGTTACGTCTGCAAGCCATCGTCCAAATTTTTCGGTCTTAGCACTCGCGAGACGAATCACTGAATGGAGAGGTAAGACCTCCGCAAGCTTCTCCTTGGCTTTACTTCCCATCTCTCGCTCAAGACCAGACATCTCTGGCGCCGAGTATCCACGTATTCGAAACCGTTGTCGGCTGATGGTGTGAAATCCTAGATCGACATCAGCATCAAAGGTATCGCCATCCACAATTCGTATGATAGTCGCTTGATATTCATACATAATTAGTCACCTATTACACCTCAAGCTTACGTTACCAAAAATCCACTCGCCGGCTTGAGAGACCCTCTCCATATCTGGATAATACCGTCTACAACGGCTGCATCAACAGGATCTTCAGAATTTTACCTGCTATGCCGCTTTGTATCGACTACCCTACTATGACAAGTAAAGCGCCCCTCGAAGACAGACTCCTCTTAGCGCTTCAACGAATTGCCGAGTTGAGTCAGGAAAACAACGCACTGAGAGCTCAGAACTCCGCACTAAAATTGCTGGTAGATCGAACAGCTCAGGATCCCACGGAATCTTCGGCTACGGAACACCAAATCACAGGTGAGCAATCGCGCCCCTCATCTACCAGACACATCTCCACGCTATCAAAGGCAGAGAAGATATCGCTCTTTAGAAGCCTATTTCGAGGGCGAGAGGACACGTATCCAGTACGATGGGAGAATTCGAAGACCAGCAAGTCGGGTTATTCTCCTGCGATAGAAAACAAGTGGGAGCACCTGGAGGCAAAGCGCACTAGATCTCCCGGGATTGAGCCACGATATCTCCCCGTCACGGATGAAGTCATTCAACATCATTTAGAGGGTCGAATTATTGCGGGAGTGTATCCCCTGTTAACTGATGAAACTTGTTGGTTTTTAGCCGTGGATTTTGATGAACGTTCTTACGAGGATGACGTTAAAAGCTTTCTTGCCACGTGTCGGGAACTTGAGATCCCCGCATACTGCGAGAGGTCTCGGTCATGTTGTGGTGCACATGTTTGGATCTTTTTCGAATCACCGGTACGTGCCTCCTTGGCCCGTCAACTTGGATTCTGCATTCTGACCAAGACCCTTGAATGCAGGCATCAAATCAAGCTGACGTCCTATGATCGCTTCTTTCCGAATCAGGATACTCTTCCCAAAGGCGGGTTTGGAAACCTCATCGCTCTGCCTCTCCAACGCGAAGCACGCTCAAAGGGTGGTTCGGTATTCCTGCACGGCGATCTCTCCCCTGTCGATGATCAGTGGGAATTCCTACGTGCAGTGGCAAAGTATGAAGAACTTAGTGATGCGCAATGGAGCGTAGTCGAGGAGCACATTCCGCAGCGTAAGAAGCGAGCGGACGGGAAAGGACGACCCGCTCGAAGCGATCGAGAGATACTGAACGGCACAATTTGGATATTAAGAACAGGGGCCCGCTGGTGCGATCTTCCCGAGAAATACCCTCTCTACCAACCCTGTCATCAACCACCTTCTTGGCTGGCGCTGCTCTTGGAGAGAAAAAGGGGGGTTAGGGCAGCGATGTCGGAGCTCCAGAAGTATTTTAGCCTAGATCCGGCAGTTTTGCGGGCACCAATCCGGCATATTCCGGCATACAATCGGGCATCATGAATACTGACACCATTCGCATCACCCCGGAATTGCTTGCCCTGCTGTCGGAACTCGACGAGTTCAAGGGAGCCTGGCGCGCCTTGGGAACGCTCGCGCCCGAAAGGCTAAAGGCGCTGCGCCAGGTCGCCACAATCGAAAGCATCGGCTCATCCACCCGCATCGAGGGAAGCAAGCTGAGCTAGTCGCGTGGCTAAATGAGGTCCGCGAGCCGCGTCGGATTCATCCGCTCCTGATTGTCGCCGTCTTCATCGTCACGTTCCTAGAAATCCACCCCTTCCAGGACGGCAACGGCAGACTGTCGCGGGTTCTCACCACGCTCCTGCTTCTACAGGCGGGCTATGCATATGTCCCCTATTCCTCGCTTGAGAGCGTCATTGAGAACAGCAAGGAAGGCTACTATCTGGCCTTACGTCAGACGCAAGGGACCATCCGTAGTGACGCGCCCGATTGGCAGCCCTGGCTAATGTTCTTCGCGCGCGCCCTCCAACAGCAGAAGCGCCGCCTCGCTGCGAAAGTGGAGCGCGAGAAAACCGCGCTTTCCACCCTGCCACAGCTGGCCGTGGATATTCTGGATTACGCCCGCGAGCATGGCCGCGTCACGACGCGCGACATGGTACGCGAACGTGGCGCAAGTCCTAATACGCTGAAAGCGACCTTTTCCTCGCTCGTCGCCAAGAGCCTCTTGGCGCGCCACGGCGGAGGCCGTTCGACCTGGTATTCTCTGCCATAGGAGAAAACCACGCTGCGGCACATCTACGATTCAGCCGTGACTGTTAATGCTCATGTAATCGACCCGATAGGGATCTATTACATTAGCTGGAGGCCGATACCTTTTACTGACTAGCTATCCAATACTCTTTGAAGTCTCTCCAGCTCAGTCTTCCGTTTCGCGGCTGGCATCTTTCGAATGTTAGCAAGCTTCCACTGCACTCCGGGCAGTTGCTCAACTTTTGCAATCCCCAATAATTCCCACTGGGGCTCGCCGCTCTTTAGAGAGAGAAGAAAGGCTCGCTCGTTCTCGGTTAAACCTCCTCTGAGGGCAACAAGCATCACCTCCCTCACCTCTCCCAGCTCTTTCAAGGAAACATCATCAATTGTCATGCCGCGAAATTCCCTCTCGAAGGATGCTTCAAGGTTCTGCCAACGAGGATTCAGCAATTCGTTAATCGGTCTTGAATGGGATATGAGATACACAAGAAATGCTTTACGTATCTCCTCTGTAATTCCCTCATGAGCGAGAAGGAGCTTCACGTCAAAGAGGTCGCGAGGGTGCTGACGATCAAGGGCGGCACACAGCTTGCCACCGTACAAGTCCGCGACCGAAAGGGTCTGCACCTCCGAGAACAGCTCAAACTCATCTTGAGCTCGTCGGCACAATGGTAGCACTACGGCAGGATATACGGTGCCACGCAAAACGAAATTCACCTCTATTCTAATTCGAGCAGACGGTGATTCAACATTCATACTTGTCGGAGCAGCAGATCCTCGAACCGTAACAAGCTCGGCCTTGACGTTTGCCAGAGAGCTCCCTGTGCGCTGTTTGATACGAGCGAGGGCACGGCCGATCGTGTTAGAATCCGTTTCCCGATCCACCACCGGTAGAAAAGTCAGATCAATATCAACCGATAGCCGAGGCATATTCCTGACAAAGAGGTTAATGGCAGTTCCGCCTTTGAGCGCAAACACCTCCTCCTTGGCTACAAGAGGCAAAACCCTTAGCAGTAACTCGACCTGACCGTAAAATGGCGACCCCTTTATCCCTCCCTCTCTGACAGAAACGAATCAGGTAGCGTTATCCTATACTTCTTATGGAGCTTGCCACCGCGCACAAGAGTACGAGGGCCTCGCCCGAGATCTACGCTCGTTAAATCAAGGTGACGCATCCAGGCATGCCCCGCTGCATCGGCGAGGGCAAGAAAGAGTCGTTTCGCCTTAATCGATTTACAAGCGCGTAATAGCTCGGACACCTTTTGCGGATTACTTGCTGTCAAACCTTTTACAAGTTCCCCTGCCTCATCCACCCCAACTCTGTCAGGAACGCACGCAAGCACTTCGAACACTGCCCGTAGCTCGTTGGAAATACGAACCACAAATCCTCCCCCTCCTCCTCGATACTCGATGAGAGTTTCCGATTCCATGTCAGAAACGAGTGCTGCTGAAGTGTAATTGAGTTCGCCGCCCCAATCATGATTGGTGAACCAGCGCGGCAAGCGCTTGGGAACACCAAAGAGCCACACTCGCTGCGCACCGGGTCGTACAAAGTGGGCCCGGCCCAGCAACTCAAGAGATGACAATCCTCCAAGATGAACCGAGAGTCCCATATCGTGCTGGAGCGCGTAGAGACCTCCGAGAATGGTTGGAGTCTCACCTCTTTTTATGACAGCCCCATCCCCGAAACTCGAAAACCATCCTAACTGCTTGTACTTAGCGATGAGGGATTGGGAGAATCCTTCGGCCTTAAGAGCTGCGACGGTACGAACTGCGTTGGGCGGCCAGGTTGTGAGTAGGTTCTGTAGTTTGGTGCTCATATAGATACCATAGGTATCGTTACAGGCACCAGAATACAGCATCGGTAGTCTGGCCGTCAATTTTATTGTTGGTATAGATACCTTTGGTATCTATAGAGAAACCCTGGTAAACTTCTGGGAAGGAGCCCCCACTCTGCAATGGTGAGGGGGGTAATCTGCCAGCCCCCTACCCTCCCACGACTTTCTTGAACTGGTTGGCACCGTTCTTGACGCCATGCAGAAATGCACATCTTTAGACTACACCGTGACCTTGCGTTACTATCTCCGCTTCGCTGACGATTGCCTCTTTCTTGCCCCTAGTCGGCACGAGCTAGAGGAGCGGCATCTTGTCAAGGAGATACACGCCACTGCAAAATCTCTGGTGGCAGGACCCAGCCCCCGCTCAATGACCTCGTATATACCTCGGCTAATTTTCTCAATGACACCTGCGCTCGCAAGTCGCACTACTGCCGTCCAGCTTCCTTGGCCTGCTTGAAAGTAAGCCTTCCCAATTTATACAATGAGATCGGTAGTTTAGATTGTTGGATAGTGATTAATACAAAGTAGCATTTTATCAGCTAAATGCAATAATATAATCTCTCAAGCGCTGTGCTCTATTCGATTCGACACCTTCGTGCTTTGGCCAGTCTCACGGGGCGATCGTGCGGGGCGCATTCCCCTTACCCAGCCCCCCGTTCAAGCAACACAAGGAGTTCCGTATAAACGTAGAGGCGCTCTTTGCCTTTACCGCTGAGGACTTTCACCATCCCCAGCTTATGAAGGTTTTGAAGCGCGGCTCTAGCTGTAGGGACGCTTACGCCAAGCACCTGCGCAGCCTCTATCGCCGTGGTCATCGCTTTTTTCCGTAGTACCTCATGCGCCTGAGTCGCGCTGGCTGCGGCACGTTTAAGAGTGGTAATTTTAATCCCATCCGATGCGAAGAGCTGGGAAATCTTTTGACTGGTTGTCACGACCTGATCGGCAGTTTCCGCAACTCCGTGCAGGAAGAAATCAAGCCATCCCTCCCAGTCCCCCTTCTGGCGTACGGCATTCAAGCGTTCGTAGTATTCTTCGCGGTTGTTTTTAAAGAACAAGCTGAGGTACAGCCAAGGCTTCTTCATATCCCCCATGACGATCAGGAAAAAGGTAATCAAGAGTCGTCCGATGCGTCCGTTTCCATCGAGGAACGGATGGATCGTTTCAAACTGGACATGGATGAGTCCTGCATCAATCAGGGATGAATACGGTCGCTCTTCGTGGTGCAGATACTTCTCGAAATCATCAAGGCACTCCGCTAGCCGATCGGGAGGTGGTGGAACAAACCGCGCATTGCCAGGGCGAGAGCCACCAATCCAGTTTTGAGAGGTACGGAATGCGCCAGGCTGCTTATGACTCCCTCGTCCTTTGGAAAGCAATACTTCGTGCATCTCTCGAATCAATCGCAAGCTAAGAGGAAAGCCTCTCTGAATGCGCCGCAAACCATGCTCGAACGCCGCAACGTAACAGCACACCTCTGCTACGTCATCAATAGGAACGGAAGGAGTCTCATTACTCTCATAAAGTAGCAGGTCAGATAACGACGATTGCGTACCTTCGATCTGCGAGGAGAGTACCGCCTCTTTGCGAATGTAGTAATAGAGAAACAAACTACTGTCTGGCAAAATGTCTGCAACCCCATCGAGCCTCCCGATGGCCTTTGAGGCTTTGGCAAGTAGCCTCGATAGGGGTAGGAGATTGATAGGTGGCTCTGGTGGTAGCGGCGGTGGGACGAAGGCTCGGTAGCTTTCGCTCGCAACGCTGGACTTAACGTAAGTGCCGAGTCGCTTAGTTTTGGTCATACGTTTTCTTTCTTCTTAGGTAAAAGAAAGAATAAGACATTATCTTTTCTTTTTCAACCTTTAAAAATCAGTCTTTTTTCAGCTATCTTTGTCGCCCAGGTCGACCGTTTAATTGATCATATCAACTAATTAGTCGACTCCAGCGCTATCGAACAGACGTTTTTCACCGACTCAGCTAGGAGAATTAATTTAAGCCCATGGCAAGGACCTGTCTGAGCTACTGGAAGTAAGCGAGCTCCCCTATCCTTGGCACCTGTGTACTAAACCCCAAAAGATTAGAGGCGGTGAACCCTGCTGGGAATACCGGTCCTTTGGCATCGACTTTCTCGCGTAGTAAGCGCGGATGAGGACGACTTGGTCCAAACAAAATCTGACGCGGCATGTGATAGGATCCTCAAATATGTATTTACAACAGCTTAGTTAGTTTAGGGAGTGGTATGTTTGGCAAATCACAGACCTCAAAGTAGGGCAGCGCTTTTTGTCGCGAGTTCGCAAAAGATATCGGGAGTTACGATCTGAATCTCCGCCCTTGGATACTGCTGCACAAATCTCTCAAGGCTTCTAGGATTCTTCGTTCTTTTTGACTTCACTTCGTACGCAATGGTTCTGCCGTCTACTTCCCGAATAAAATCCACCTCAAAGTTTCCGTCGCTCCAATATGAGAGTTTGCCGGGGAGCTTGGCTAACTCAGCACCGACGGCTGCTTCGAACACGTAACCTTGCCAGGTTGCGTCGTCCCGCGAGAGAGACTCGGGGCGGTAAGCTTGGGAAAGAGCTGGAGCCAGGGGCAGGAGTTTCGGAGAGGAGCTTTTCGCTCGAATCTGATTTCCGGAGAATCTCGGGAGAAGTTTAAGGAGAAATGCGCCCTCAATCAGCTCTAGGTAATGTCGTATGGTGGTGGTGTTTCCGCGGTCTTGAAGCTGTCCGAGAAGTTTGTTGTATGAAATGATCCGACACGGATGCTGCATGGCCAACTCAAAAGTTTGGCGGAAGAGAGCTGGTTTTAAGATCGGGATGATCCCGCCGATATCTCGACCGAGAACCGGTTCAATAATCGAATCAAGGATGAACGACCGCCACCGTTGGTCTGAATCGATGAGGAGCGAAGCCGCAGGATATCCGCCATATAGCAGGTACTGCGGCAGGTCCCATCCAAACTCCTGTGCGCTCTCGGCATAGCTCCAATGAGTCGCTCGGTTAAGTTCAAACCGTCCGGTCAGCGCTGCGGAGAGTCCAGATTGAATAGATAGACTCGCCGATCCCAATAGCACCACGGAGAGCTCTCGCCTCTCGCGAATAGGATCGTAGAGCTCTTTGATCGCCTCGGACCAAGAGCCAACCTTCTGGATCTCGTCTACCACGAAGAGTGTTCCAGGACCTTTTTGTTCAGCAATCTTCCACTGCATGGAGAGCCAAGAGGCGCTTTTAGGCGTTGGGTCATCCGCGGACACAAATACCTTCGGTCCTTTCCACTGCTCTACGATTCTTCGGACTGCGGTAGTTTTGCCTACCTGTCTGGGGCCGACCAAAACCTGAATAAAAGGTAGATTTTGGGCCAACCTTTCAGCCAAAATTGATTCAAAATGTCTAGTTATACCAGTCATATATAGAAATACGAGATCTATCTCAAAGTTATTTTAGTAGCTTCTAGTAAAAAAGTATACCGATTATTTCCGAACTATCCAGATCAGGCCCACATCGCCTGAACTGGCATCAAGTGTTTTAACAAGGATGCCGACCACGAATAGGCAAGATAGTGAAGAGTTAGCATTATTCAGCTGCCTCGGAGCGGATACTTGCTGCACCCCGCATTTCCGGGGCTACATACCCATCAAGCAACTTCCCCCTCCCCTTTTTCAGAACACTCCCTGTGTATGCTACGCCGCTACATTAGCGGCTATCTTTACTTTGCTCACTCGGCTAAAGCCGCTCAAGGTCTCTGCCAATACGGGCCAGAATCTCGGCAAGCGATGGACGCCCCTTAAAGTACAGGCTTGCGCTCCGAGAGTACTCTTTCTCGAAGACAGCACGATCGCGCGGGTCTGCCAGTGTAAAAGCATCGCTATGTGCGACCACGGTATCGTCACCACCAAAACGCTCCTTCTTGAAATGCTCATACTCTTCGGTTCCGATAAATTCCTGAATATCTGCCCGATCGATAAGCTGAAAGAGGTCGTAGTAGTGCCGAATGAAGTTAGCAGGGACGCTTGAGCTTGATCCCCCTTGCTTGTACATGCGAAACTTTCTAATCACCGCTTGGAGCTTTTCTACAAAAGTGAATTTGGGCTCATAGCACGGCACTGCAAGGGCGCGGTTATCGATAATGTCTATACCCGGGACGGTCACAGCGCGTTCATAAGCCCACGAGGTGATAAGCCGCGGCTGGTTGGGAGCGGTTCGATCAAAGCCCACTTCGAGAAGGATGCCCTCTTTCAGGCCATCCGCAGCCGCAAAAAGCGATGGGTAATAGAGCCTGACACCGCCGCTCCTAATTTTCTGAGAGTCGTCGAATGTGGTGTCCCGCTCAATATCCATTACACCTGGAATCTTGCCTCGTAAGTAACTGGCCAACCAATCAAAGTACTGAGATCGTGACTTGCGATGTTTCGGAGCGTCGTGATTCCTACCGGCATACACCTTGAACCCACACAGTCCCTCATCAGGCTCAATTTTAATGTCGATATCTTCTGAAAAGCGGTGAATGCATCCGTATCCCTTCGAGAGAGAGGTTCCTCCCTTGAGATGAAATACAAAACCCTGCTGTTGAAGCCCCCAAAGAACATGCATTAACCAGTAGTCCTTCTCAACGAGAGAGGGATCCATAATGTTCATTGCGGTCGCGGTGATCTCAACCAACTCCCTAAAGTCAGCTCTATTATGGAGACACACAGTCACTGGATCCCCTCCAGTTCGTCTCCACGTTCGAGCAGCAGCTTTAACCTCTTTTGTGAGGAGAGCGTGCCGTATTTAGAGGAAGCGATCAGAAGCCGCCTACGATTAAACCCTGCTAGTTTCTGCTGGAGAGTTGTCAACACTTGGTGACGATCTTCTGCAAGCTCATCAATACGGTTTAGTAACTCGACAACAAGAAACTCACGAGTTAGTTGCTTCGGGGCCTCTCTCCAACGATGGAAAGAATACGTGCGCCCTCCTAGGCTAAACTCGCCAACACGCTTACGATTAAACACGATCAGACGATTGTACAGCTGCGTAGTACCTAGACCCAGCGCATTAAACTGACTCGGTCCGTATACAACAAAGCGATCATCCTTCAGGAAACTCTTCAAAAGAGACTCGGCATTGGGCGGAGCCTCACCGAATTGAGTGTTCTTCGGTGCTGCATACATTCCTTGAGAGATCTTTTTCAAATGCCCTTCAGCCACAAGCTTTGCGAGATGGCGATCAACATTGCTCGATAGGGGCGCGAGATCAGCACGACGATACACCTCCCCGGGCACGAGGGCAGACTTTAGCTTAGTAAGGATTGTATCTTGGCGCACGCTCAGCTCTCTCCACACTCTTAGGATGCCCCAATGCGCTACACAGTGTCAATTTTTTTCGTAATGTTTCATGTATTAAATGCGATTTAGCAAGTACTTTCAATATATTATAGAATCCTATATAATAGTATAAATATGCAGGACAGGCTAGCGCATGGCTCTGGTACGCATTCATTCAGAGCAAGAGAAGAAGCGCGTTCCTGTTTATAGGTCTCCTTGGTAAAGGCCCGCCAGACGACGCTCCCAAGAGTAACTAGCGGCCTGGAGAGCGGCGAAAGACTATCATTAGAAAATGGTCCCAACCATGCCTGATGTCGTCGCCTTGTCAAACCAGGTGCCACGATGTGGCGAATCTTTCGGCGCGGCCCCCTAGCGAAGCTTTTTAGTAAGCACACCCGTGGTTGCTAAGGTGCTTAATCTCCCAGCATTAGCTCCTCTCCTGCTCTGGTATCCCAGTTAAGAGATCAAGAGAGCTTTCTTGGAGTAACTTGCCGTTGTCGTCAGTCCGCCAGGCGAGGTTATTGTTAAGAAGATATGCGTTGAGGCACTGCCCATCGCGAGCTCTATACACTACAGCCATGGTCCGCCCGAACTTGCCCCGCACCTGGCCGGTTCTATCGTAAGCCATTGAGGTGATTACAAGAGGCTCAGCTTTATCAAAAACCCAGGCTTCACTAAATGAAAATCAAACCCAGCAGAGCACCGAGGGTGACCCTGATTGCAGTTCTGTTGACCCCTATGAGGTCCTTGGAGTTACTCCCACGGCATCTCAGAGGGAACTCAACGCATGTTATCGACAGATTCTTTGAGGCCTAAACATCCCCTCGCAAACTCACCTTAATCCTTACCCGCACTACTTTGCAAATTGCAACACAACTATAACCCAATCTCTCGTAAACCCTCTTGCCACGGTAGCGACCAGATCTTGCCGAACTTTCTAGCTGTCTTGCCCATGTGAAACACAAAGGCCCCCGCTACTTTCCCTTTAAATTGCTCATTGAAGAACCCCAGCCCGGTCAAGTCGTCGGTAACGATGTCATCGCTCGTCTTAACTTCAATCGCGAAGAGCTTGTTTGAGAGCTCAACGATATAATCAACTTCCAGGCCACCACGGGTTCGAAACGTGGAAACGGTTATATCCTCATCGTGCGCCCATGCGGAATGCACGAGCTGGTTGAGCACGAGCTGCTCTGCGAGAATTCCAATTCGGTCTCTACTCGCTGTGAAATTGCCCAGCATTCCGTTGGAGACACCGTTGTCGAAGAGGTAAAATTTAGGGTGTTTGACGAGATCTATGTCGTGTTCGCGCCCTGTAAAAGGATAAAGTCGGCGTCCAATCATTGAATCCTCCAATATCTCAAAATATCGGGGCGCCGCATGGCGGGAGATCTTAGCCCTCTGAGCAAGCTTAGTAAGATCGATAAATGTTCCGAGTAAGACGCCAACTTCGCTTAAGAACCGAGCGAATGAGTTTAGGTCTCTCACTAAGGATTCAGCTTTAATCTCTTCAGCGAGGTAGACACCAGCATATGTTTTAAGTAAACGCTCGGAAAGCTCGCGGCTTTTCTCTAAGTAGACCTCCGGCAGTGTGCCAACCTCAAGAGCTTTGTTTGTATTTAGCTTGTAGTCCAATTCACTGGCTACAATTGGTCCTAAGTTGTATCGAAGAATCCTTCCCGGCAGGAGATTCGCTTCACCCCGCCGTAGTTTTCTCGCACTTGACCCGGTGAGGTAGAATTTCAGTCTCCGATTATCATCGATTATCGCTTGAATAGAGTTCAATAGTCTGGGCAATCTTTGAATCTCATCAATAAATATCGTCGAACATTCTGAGCCGAGTATGTCATCACGGAATTGCGCCGGGTCTGACGCGTAGCGAAGGAATTGGGCCTCGTCCGCTAGATTGATTTCAAGCTCGGGCTTGAGAGCCTTGATCAGGGTGGACTTACCAACTTGTCTTGGACCGAGAAGGAGCACGCTTTTAGGAGATTTTTGCAGAGAGGAACTTAGTAATCGGGATATCATATGCTCATTTTTAGCTAAAAATGAGCATACAGCAAGCGAAATTTTCCTAGCGGCAGGGCTAGATAGCTGTTATTACATATCAGTATAGCCTGCGTGGGGCAGCAAAGGCAGCTGCCCACATACAGAGTCATGACAAGCCAAAAACGCTTTCACTACTCCTTCAGACCTCGCCATTTGACTTAAGTCTTTGACTGATGTTTGGGCCGCTAGCACCCTCTTGCTTTGCAGTCAGAGCAATGGAGTAAATGTACTTGAATATACGGCGAGGATGTACCAGGGATGGCGATGCTTTTGGTTACGTGTGGTCGCAACCCTTAACCGAAAAAGCAACAGTTATCATCATTCCCAACGATCTCTAATACCTCTTCGATCCTTTTTACCTCTGAGGCTGGGGCGTAGGCGTGCCATTTAAGATCTGCCTTCATCCAATACAGCTTCCAAAGGTCTCGACTTTTGAAGTAGGTTGCCTTTGCACAGGGGTGATGTTGAATGACTTTCGGATTATCCCATTGTGGTCTGAGCTCAAATATCTCGCTGCTGTAACCTTTAATATTAGAGCCTAAATCTACCTGAGATCTAACCTGTATCGGGGGTCGGTGGGAGCTCATGAAGGCGGCGATAGCTCTTTCAATGCGCTTCTTTTCGATATCATTAAATGGCATGTTGGTTCTCCACGTGAAAGTGCGGTTGATATAAAGGTGCTTCCGATGAAGAAAGCCGTACCTATCCAAGAGCGGCTCGATGAGATCGGACGCATGCTTGGAGGGTGGATGAAGAGCGTTCGGCATAGGTAAAAGGGGGGAGACAGCAGTTCCGGGGAGGGAGAGCCAGACGCAGCGACATTGTTGTCGTTGTCGTCGTCGTACCTGTTGACGTTGACACCGTTGTTGTCATTGGTGTTCAGCGCGAACCCAGGGACAGAGCCGCCCTCTTTGCCCAAGCCCTTACGGACCCACCACCGTTTGAGCGCCTTTACGCGTTTCTCACGGTTGAATTTTATTTGGAGAGGTTGTGGTGCCGTTAGCTAAGCTTCACGACCTTGGTATCGTCCGATACCAACCAGCAAGATCCCCTCACGAGACCTGGACAAGAATTGCTGCTCCCATCACAGTTCTGCACGCTCATTGAATCTAAAAGAGGCGGCTACGCCGCCTCTCATCTGGACGCAACGACTCTGGCAGTTCCTGCAAAGTTTACTTTGCAGTTGTTACTGTGGGAACAGCCCTTGGGTGCTAGGAAGCCTTAGCCGCCTTGTCATTACCCGAGGTAATGTCAAAGATACCATGTCAACGTCTTCAGCTAAAGCTAAAAAAATTTCGATCAAAGCACCAATGATCAAAAACCCAACCCCTCCTTCGGAGGGGATCAAGAAATCAATGATCAACTATCAATTTTTTAATTCCGGGGAGGGAGAGCCAGACGCAGCGACATGGCCGAAGCCGACGACGCACCCGAAGACGCGGACACCGTAGGAGACATGGGTGCACAGCGCGAACCCAGGGACAGAGCCGCGTACCCAGAAGCCGTCAAACAGGTCTGCTCCTTCATGCTTACAAGCATGGATCGCTGCTGCTAGCGCCTGGTCTCTCGGATCGGAGAAAACAAGGGTTTTGGCCTCGAGAACACTTACCTGGGTAGTGCTATTCTCTCCCTTCGTACCCTTAACTACTCCCGTGATGGTGATCTCCCTAGCTTGCGAGTAGTCCCGCGTCTCACAATGGGCCGGGAATGCTTTAGGCAAATTCTCAAGCCATTCGAGATCACCCGCATAGATCGCGTCTCTATTGAACTCAGAGTGATTCTTCCTAAAGTACTCATTAAGAGCCTTCATCGCTTCAACATCGGTAACGCCGGCGGGAACGGTGAATGTAGAGACTCCCGTATTCTTATCGAATGCGTAGGACTTAACCATCTCTTCCGCTATCTGAAGCGAAGTCTTTTGGGCGGTGGTGACTCCAGCTGATGTAGACACCTCATCCCCTCTAAGAGCTCGCAAAGGGTAGATTCAACTCCGAAACGCAACACCTAGAATGCGTATCGCATCTAGGTAGTTATGGAAGATTCAAAAGGACAGTTAGGTGTGGCCGAAAGGCGAGTGATTTGGAAGTATC
>JBIKWQ010000117.1:0-4721 GCA_044356215.1 Bdellovibrionota bacterium
GAGCTAAAGATCTACCATCCGTCATACGACGAAAGATAAACCTTTTTGAGGTTTTGCGCAGTAAGAAAAATGTAAACTATCCCACGTTACCTACTATACATCTCAGGACCGTTTGGCTCTGATAGTTCACCAGATAAACCCTGAAATGCAGACGGCTACGGCTAGGTTTCTGGCGGAACAATTGCCTGAAGTTCCAGCGGTCGCGCTTATCAGCACTGTCTTTCGAGTGACCTCCGAACCTTTTCTTGAATACTTCCTTAAGGACGATATCGAATCCGGATTTATTTACTCCAACGGAGGCATTCTTGATTATAGGAGATCTGACGGATCTCACATTTACCGGCCATTTGAATTCGATTTCAAAAGACTCGATTTAGCCGGTGGGTTCGTGGGACGATGTCTAAGAAGTGCTGCGCAGGACGCGATCACTATCGCCATGGAGAGTGCCGAAAAACGTGGAGAAGTGGCGGAGCTACAGGTCAATATTATTAGCGAACTAACCTTCAATGCATTTTTCGAAACCGGCAATCTGCAAACTATTAGGGATTGGATTAGACGACCTAATACAAATACGGCCCGTTGCATGAGCCTTTCAGTGGCCACAAGCTTGATACCGCGAGCATTTGGAAATACGCTGCCGGCTAACTGGAAGTCTGGGCCTCCATATGTTTTTACCAGCCAAAACGGGCATAAAGTTACTATTACTTTTGACGCGGAATAGTTCAAAACTAAAAGATTGGTGAGTAGTTACAAAAGATTATTTGCGCAGCTTAAAATAGCGCGACCCAACTTGTTGGTTAGCTCCCAGGCATAAAGTATACTCGCGCTAACTTTAATTTGCAGGATTATTCCCTCATGCGAACCGGATTAATAGTTCTTATCGCCGCGTTAGGTTATTTCGTCGATGTTTTTGACCTCGTGCTATTTAGTGTCGTGAGAACTCAGAGTCTAAAAGACCTTGGACTATCTGGGGATCCACTCTTAGCTGTTGGAGTGCGCTTACTAAACGCGCAGATGGTGGGAATGCTCCTAGGAGGCATAGTATGGGGTGTTATCGGAGACAGGGTCGGTCGTATCCAAACTCTCTTTGGATCAATATTACTCTACTCGCTGGCCAATATCGCTAACGGGTTTGTCTCCTCTGTGGAACAGTATGAAGCTCTCCGCTTCATTACTGGAATTGGTCTCGCCGGAGAGATCGGGGGAGCAATCACTTTAGTAAGCGAGGTTCTATCGAAGGAGCGTCGCGGTTTGGGAACTGCCTTTGTCGCCGCCGCCGGAGCTCTAGGAGCGGTAGTCGCCAGCTATTCGTCGTCGATCTTATCATGGCGAACGATGTACATCATCGGCGGCGTAATGGGATTAGTTTTGCTGGTTCTGCGAGTCTCCATATCCGAATCAACCGTCTTTGAGTCTGTCAAGAAAGACAAGGCCGTAGCTAAGGGAAGCCTCTCTCTTCTGCTTTTCAATCGTGAGCGTTTTGGCAGACTTCTCGCTCTGATTACTATCGGAGTTCCATTTATGTTCTCATGGGGGTTTGTCGCCACATTCTCTCCTGAAATATCCGCCGCTAAGATCGGCAAACAGATCTCAAGCGCGCTACCGATCACCTACTTCGCGATAGGTATCACTATAGGCGACGTATGCTGTGGGCTTTTTAGCCAGCTCTTAAAGAGCCGCAAGTTAGCCATGGGGATCTTTTTAGCCGTACAGGCTCTGTGCATCTTAGGCGCCCTTCATCTAAACGGCGGCAGTGAAAACATCTTCGCCTTATGGTTCGTTCCGATGGGCTTCTTTGGAGGATTGTGGGCGGTTCTAATCACTAGTGCCTGCGAGCAGTTCGGCACTAATCTGCGCTCAACCGTTACAAGCGTGGTCCCGAACTTTATTCGTGGCTCGACGGTGCCGCTTAGCTTCTTATTCCTAACCTTTAAAGAGCAGTTTGGAATTGTTAGCTCCGTGCAGATAGTTAGCTGCATCTCTTTCGCGATAGCTCTCGTGGGCTTAAAAGTCATCAGGGAAAGTTTTGGCATTCCCCTCTCTTATATTGAAGTTAAGAGCGGCCAGAGCGTATACGAAGTCGCCAATAGCGAGCTACCTGTGGAGGCTGAAACTACACGGGATGAGCTGCCTAAGGTTAGTGGGTTTTAGGGAACTCGCTCTGAGATATTTTTAGGACGATTATGGCGGCAGTTCAGAGTGGATTGAGATGTTTTGAGCCACAACGTCTACCAGACAAGGCCTCGTGGATCCTTCGCGAACTGGGACCTGAATTTAGCCAGTCCCTTCTCATACAGAGAGAAAAAATCGCCCTCGCATGCAATTTAGATCCGCGGCAAAATTTAGAAATAGTTCTGGAACCCGGCATGTCATTTGCCAGCCGTGATTGTTGGTGGAAAGATAAGTCACGCTTTGATAATCATAAGGAGGAGTGCCACTCCGGCATAGACCTCACCCTCGTAAAATCAGGAAATGGCACCATTATGCCGATACCTGCCGGTACCGAAGTGGTTGCACTAGCTCGAGGTACAGTGGTCTCTATCTTCAAAGACCAAGTCGCGCATACGGTCGTATGCAAAATCCCAAAAAGATCGGATGGTCAGAATGACCTCTTTGTTTACCATACACACATCACTCCCGCCGATAATTTGCACGAAGGGAAGTACGTTGCACCGGGCGAAATCCTTGGGACAATCGCGCCACCACATAAACCCAAAAACTTAAAGGAAGGGCCCCTATCAGCTGCGCCTCACTATCATATCTCCTTGGCGATGGCTTGCTCCGACGATAGTTTAGAGGGGCCATGGAGCTTTCAGTACCTGGAGCAACAGGTAAAACACGAGAAGCTCTTGCTGCTCGACCCGGCTGCTATTATGACAGGTGACATAAATTTCTCATTGGGAAATCGATGGAAATATGGTCCGCATGTTATTGTCACCGGACCAATAGAAATAGCCTATCAGGTGGCCCGCCCAATCGCCAACGAATTTCCGGGATGGGAGCATGTAAAGATAACCGCTAACCCCCTTAAGGAGATATGGTCGGGAGAGCAGGGCTCATATGGTGAAGGCAAGCAACCGATTATTATCAATTGCCGCGAACGGCAGGACACTCAAGCACCGCCAGGACCACAGCTCAGCGAAGCCTATTTTCCATGTCGAGTTCCAAAACTTCCAGGGCTAGAGGGCGAGTACTGGCTTAAATTTGCCTTAAACGAGAGACAGATTGCTGAAGGCCTTTTGAGTGTTGAACTTGAACGGGCTAGGGAGGCCGATTCTTAAGGATTCAAAAAATAGGCTACAATTTTTCCGAATACACCCTTAAGCGGATACTTGTCAGGATAAGTACATAACCCTTGAAATTGGACGTTTATGTGAGTAGGATCTCGCGATATTTTAATTATGAGAAGACATATGACTAAAATCCCTGGTACCGCTCTTGAAGTTTACCCTCTATGTCTTGGAGGAAATGTATTTGGCTGGTCAGCGGGGGAGGAACAATCATTTGAGGTCTTGAATCGCTATACTGAAGGTGGTGGAAATTTTATCGATACCGCAGATATGTATTCTGAGTGGGCACCCGGAAACACGGGCGGCGAGTCCGAGACTATTATCGGTAACTGGATGGCGTCTAAGAGCAATAGATCTTCGATGGTAATAGCTACCAAGGTCGCGAAGCTGTCAAGGCGACCAGGACTGTCGGCGAAAAACATCATCGCCGCGTGCGATGAATCACTTGCTCGACTTCGCTCTGATTACATCGATCTATATTACGCCCATGAGGACGATCTAAGCACGCCGATTGACGAGACGCTGAAAGCTTTCAACTCTTTAGTTCAAAGCGGCAAGGTACGCTACATAGCCTCATCAAACTTTTCTCCCGAGAGATTGGATCGCTCTCTACAAATCAGCGAAGAGCTTGGACTCGCACATTATGTGGCGACTCAAGATCTCTATAACCTACTGGACCGTCAGCACTATGAGGCTGGACTGCGAGATGTTGTAGAGAAACACAACATCTCAATCCTCCCCTATTACTCGCTAGCAAAGGGATTCCTAAGTGGGAAATATAAGCGCGGAGAAAAGGTTGACTCTGCAAGGGCGGCCGGTACTGCAGGCTACCAGAATGAGCACGGCTGGAGCTTATTAAAGAAGATAGAGGAGCTCGCGCGCAATCACAAAACTACCATGTCAGCGATAGCGCTGGCATGGTTGCGCGCGCAGCCCTCAGTTTCTGTGCCGATAGCGTCAGCTAGGACAGTTGAGCAGCTTGTTGAGATTATGCCGGTCGTAACACTGGCGCCAGAAGAGATTGAGATGCTGGGGTAGAAGCTAGACCCTCCCGTGGGTCCGGTGGACCCTACTCCTCCTCCCCCTGCTGTCCCTGCTCTCCTCCCTGCTCTCCTCTCAGAGACCGCGCAGACACACAAGGGCTTCTCAACATAAATTCAATGCAGAAATTCTGATAATTAGTCTCGGATTGTCGCAAAACGCCTCCCGTAAGGACAGAACGGGCTTAAAAAGCGCCGAAACGCTCAGACTAGGAGCCCTCTAGATACACCTACCCCGTAAATCAGATAATCGTACCCTCTCTAGCCACCGTGAATAACGGCGGCTTGTAGGTCCCTTCGGGAAATTTAGCGTCTAAATTCCCTGCCCTATAACTGGCCGAGGCTTCTTTGTATTCAAACTGAATCGGGAAATACCACGCATTCCCTGCGG
>JBIKWQ010000118.1:0-4694 GCA_044356215.1 Bdellovibrionota bacterium
GTTATTTTTTTGGAGACGTAGGTATGGGCATGACGAGGCACACCTCAGAGCAGAGAGCCGCGATAGTTGAGCGAGTAAAGTCAGGTGAGATCTCTGTCGAGAATATAGCACGCGAGCAGGGTGTCTCGCAATACGGCGAAGTAAAGAAGTGGTCATCGATTCCATGATCAGCGAAGAGGACACCATCATCGCGCCCAAACTCGCGTCCTATACCTCCTAGGGTGAACGATTGCATGTAGACAACCGCTCGGGCGTAGTATAATGGATTGCTGGATGGCAACACGAACGAGATCCGCAACACTCACATTGCTGGTCGCAGCAATTTCGCTTGGGACAGGATTGCTTTTCGGGCGATGGTATTTCCACGACTCATCGGCCGTTGATACCTTTCACCGGAGGTCATACAGCAGCGGCGACACCTGGAAGAAAAACAGGTGGATGGGGGTGCTGACTATGCAGATTCGTACCAGATGCGTTTTAATGATGAGCCACCCTATGAGGTTCTGTCGACTAGAGAAGTTTCATTTCTCGATCTCCAACGGATGGAGCGTTTTGCCCGTTATTGGGACCTGGTTTCGAACAGCGGGAATTTTATTTCATCGCGGGCGCTGCTTTGGGAGCCGCCGGCAGAGCCGTTCTCTGGGTTTATGGAGTGGAGCGAATGGCTCTATGCTCAGGTGGGAAGGCGGGCGTCGATTGAGTTGAAGAGCCTCACCGGGCTATTGTTTCGGTTCTTAGTAGACGTGCGCCGACACGCACCGGACCGTATCGGAAAATTATTGGCTCAAGACTACCAGCGAGGCGGTCGGAGTGACCTCCCGGTCGAGCTGCGTCCGTACGGTGAATCGCAGGCCATCAGAAGACAAGTACGTATCGCCGGCGGAAAGAGGCAGTCGCGTGCGATAGGTTAGAAATGGCCGTTTGAATTACGCTGCAGCTAGCGAGCGCAGCTGACGCTTGGGTAGCTCAAGCACGAACCGAGTTCTTTGAGATGACGTGTCCAACCGTAGCGAGCCCCCGTGCTGGCTTGCTATGTGATTTGAAATGCTCAATCCCAGACCGACCCCGAGCCCAGGTGGCTTTGTTGATTCAGGAATTGAAAAAGCTCTGGAAAATCGCCCAAAAGCTCACAAATTGATTAGATGACAATATACCAATATAATTATGAGATGTTTTCGGAACGTGAAATTGATCCTCAGCGACCAAATATTCCTATTGTGGAAAACTCACTGCTTTTCCTCGGTCGTCACGGAACAGTCGAGGATATTACCACTACAGAGAGTTCTTTACGACACCAGCTTTCGCTCAGACCTAATACAAAATCTGTAAACTTGCACATCGAGCTTGGTGCATATGTAGGAGAAGATTATTGGTTCTTTGATGACCTCCTTACATCAGTTTTGGAAAGAGCCGATGACGCTGATTTGCCACAATCTGTGAAAGGACAGAACTCGCTTTACATCTCCAATCCAAAAGATATTCATCCCAAGCTCCGAGAGTTTCTCCATCTCAGGTGGCAAGAATGGTATGGCTGGCAAGGACTAACCAAGAATTGGTTGGTTGACCAAGCTCTTATTGATTGGACTATTGATAAAAAGATGGGGCAAAAGTTTGCCCCTATTTGTCGCTTTGCTCTCGACCTTCAATCTAAGGGGGTAGAAGTATTTTTCACATTTGAACACTTCTCCTATGATAGTTTTCTCTTGAATGCTGCAAGCAGGGTTCTTTGGACTGAATCAGATTACAATTTAAGAGAATGTCGTTTTCAAAGAGCTATGCAAGCTCGAACGAGTGCTTGGTATTACTATTTGATGATGCAATTACAGCGAGACGCTGACGTTGGAGAACAAATACGATTGTCCTTCGAAAGCAAGCCAGAAGCTCTTAATTGTGTTGTAAGAGGTCTTGAACACGAACCTACGTTATGTAGAGAACTGAGATCGCAGAATATTCCGTTTGCAACGTATACAACAGCTCTAAAAGATCCTGATCCCTTAACGCCACAAGACTTTGCTGATCCTTTTGAACCGACGTCGATATTAAATCACGCACCACAAATCGCGGTCTTAAGACACTTAGCACTTCAAGCTGGGATTACATTTTTTAATCTTGGCACTAAAAGTTCCAATCAGACTCTCATTGACCAAGTAACGTTGAAAGTTAAGACAATGAACGAAACAAATCTTACCGATTGGTTCAAGGAGTGCGAGAATATTCACGATTCGTCTGATGCAGAAAAGCTCACGAGAGATTTATTCGGAATTAAAGTTCCCCACTAATCATTGAGTAGCAAAATGTCATTTTCCTCCGAATAGCTGTCGATAAGTAAGGTAACAGCATAGGAGAATTACGTATGACAAAAAGTGAGGTTAAAGAGGGATCCCGGCAGTATCGAAAGTACAACAAGGATCTGAAGGAAGAGGTGTGTAAGTTAGCTGAGGCTGGAATGCACACGCACAAAGAGCTTGGAGCCAAGTTTGATATTGCACCGAATCTCATAAGCAAGTGGGTTGCAGCACGACAGAAGGATGGGTCGGAAGCATTTCGAGGCCGCGGTATCCGAACAGAGATTGAAGCTGAGAACGCGCGTCTAAGGAAAGAGAATAGCGACCTTAAACTGGAGCGTGAAATACTAAAAAAAGCGGCGGCGTACTTTGCCAAGCACCAAGCGTAAGGTACGCCTTTATAGCAAAAGAGACGACAAACTATCCGGTGAAGCTCATGTGCCGAGTGCTCGAGGTACATGAGCAAGGGTACTATCAGTGGTGCAAGGTAAAGCGGGATCTTAGGGCGAAACGCAAGAAGCACTTGTGCGTGCTGATTCGTCGCATCTTTTACTCGCACAAGCGTCGCTACGGAAGTCCTAGAGTGTGGAAGGAGTTGCGCAAGTCTAAGGTGAAGTGCAGCGAGAATCGCACTGCTTGGCTCATGGCTGAGATGGGTCTTGTAGCGAAAGGAGCCCGTAAATTCAGGTTTACAACGAGCCCCAGCCGCTCTGAGAAGAGAGCCAAGCGGATAGCAGCTAACATTCTTGCAAGGAAGTTTAACGTCAGAGATCCAAACCAGGTATGGTGTGGTGACATCACTTATATATGGACCGCTGAGGGGTATATGTATCTGGCTGTATTCCTCGATCTGTTCTCACGTCGGGTAGTTGGTTGGGCACTTGGAACGCACTTAACGGCGGATCTGGTATTGCGTGCTTTAAAACAAGCGATACTGATTCGGCGTCCTCCACCTGGGCTCATCATTCATACTGATCGTGGTAGCCAGTATACATCCGATGCCTTCATCGCACTTGTTCAACAAGACCAGTTTGCTATGAGCATGAGCCGTAACGGTAATTGTTGGGACAATGCGGTGGTGGAGAGCTTCTTTGCAACTTTAAAGCGGGAGCTGATCGTTGGAGAGAAGATTCGCTACCGATACCAGCTTAAAGAGATGGTTACGGATTACATCGATCGATATTATAATCAGGTGCGGATGCATTCCACTCTTGATTATAAATCGCCGATGGAGTACGAGAAACAACGAGCGTAGCGTTTGGGGGAAGATGCCGAAGGCTGTAAGTTTCAAAAAATAACGCGCGAACGGGGGGTAATCTACAACCCCCGTGAAGTGAGCGTCATCAAAAATCGAAACTTACTGACTCAATGAAAATGGGGGAAGACCACAATCTACTATCCTTGATTTGGAGTTTAGCTTGGCAGGTAAAGCCTGGCCCGAAATGCCACTCTTGGTAGTTAGGTCCTTTTTGTGCTGCTGATCTGCTCCCCCCAAATAGTACCAGAATGGTGTAGAGTTTCCCCTTAATAGGAGGAAGCGATGAAGAAGAGGTACAAAGAGGAGCAAATTGTAAAGATTCTCAAGGAGGTGGAGGGTAGCGGAAAGCTGACCGAGGCGTGCCGGAAGTACGGGGTTAGCGATGCAACGATCTACAACTGGAGAAAGAGGTACGGCGGATTAGAGGTGTCAGAGCTTCGGAAGCTTAGAGCGCTTGAGGAGGAGAATCGGCGCCTAAAGAAGATAGTGGCGGATAAGGAGCTTGATCTCGACGCACTAAAGGCTCTACTCGAAAAATACGACAACGCCCGATGAGCGGAGACAAGCGGTAGAGTTCCTTGTGAAGCACAAGGAACTCCCTGAGCGTCGGGCGGCACGACTTGTAGGACTATCTCGAACGGTGCTGCGTTATAAGAAGCGGCGCCAGGATGACAGCAAGATCAGACAGGAGATTAGGCGCATTGCTCACACGAAGCGAGCGTATGGATATCGGATGGTGTGGCGAAAACTTCGGCAACAGGGGCACAAGGCGAACCATAAACGAGTATATCGAATTTACCGAGAGGAGAAGCTGGCGCTACGAAGAAAACGCCGTAGGAAGACCCCTGAGAGCCTCAGGCTGGTCATCCCGACACCAGAGGCACCGAATGTTTGTTGGTCGATGGATTTTGTTTCAGACGCCCTGATTGATGGCAGAGCTTTCCGAATCCTCACCGTAGTGGATGATGCTACGCGTGAGTCCGTCGGACTTGAAGCTGCGCACTCTTTTAGTGGACCTAGGCTTGTCGATGCTCTCGACCGATTGGCTATCCGAAGGATAGGACAATCGATCGTTTTTTCGTAAGTAGCTGAACTGTAGTAGCGGGCGGGTAGTTGTTCCGCCTCGATGGGTCAAGCGAGGGTCGAAATGC